>NZ_QOBB01000103.1:0-24143 GCF_024704855.1 Burkholderia sp. HAN2018
CCGCGCCCGCGTGTCGCGCGCTCAGCCGGCGGCCTGCGCCGCGATCGCGCGCAGCGCATGCGCGGCGGCCGCGAAGCCGAAGCTCGCGGTCACGCACACGCTCGAACCGAATCCCGCACAGTTGAGCCCCGCGACGTGCGCGGCCGCGGACGGCTCCGCACCGTCCTCGAGATCGCAGGCGGCCGCTTCCGGATAGATCAGCGGCTCGTCCGAATACACGGCGCTGACCTTGAAACGCGCCTTCGGCCCGCGCGGAAAGCCGTGCTGCTTGCGCAACTGCGCGCGCACCTTCGACAGCAGCGGATCCTGGATCGTCAGCGCGAGATCGTCGATCCGGATGCGCGTCGGGTCGAGCTGGCCGCCCGCGCCGCCGACCACGACGAGCGGCTGACGCTTCGCGACGCACCACGCGATCAGCGCGACCTTCGTGCGCACGCTGTCGATCGCGTCGATCACGTAGTCGAAACCGCCGCCGAGCAGCGCATCGAAGTTGTCGGGCTCGACGAAATCCTCGATCCGGTTCACGCGGCACGCGGGATCGATCAGCGCGATCCGCTCGGCCATCGCGTCGACCTTCGGCTTGCCGTAATTGCCGTCGAGCGCGTGGATCTGCCGGTTCGTATTGCTTTCCGCGACGTTGTCGAGATCGATCAGCGTGAGCGTGCCGACCGCGTTGCGTGCGAGCGCCTCGGCCACCCACGACCCGACGCCGCCGATCCCGATCACCGCGACGTGCGCGCGCTCGAACGCGGCGGCGGCCGGCGCGCCGTACAGCCGCGCGACGCCGCCGAAGCGCCGCGCGCGATCCACGTCAAGCTGGATTTCCGGGGTCGGGGTAAGATCAGAAGAACTGGGCGGGGCGGTGTCGGCGGCGGGCATGGCAGCAAGGAAAACGTAAGTCGTGCAGCCCTCTATTTTGCCTGAACTCCCCGCTCGCACGCGCCACTGTGCACGCACGTTTCTTGCGCGTTGGCTACAATGGTTCCAGATTGAAGCGTTTGCATAACATGACGACTCTCGCCGATCTCCGCATCAATTATTCGCGTGCTTCGCTCGACGAAGCCGATGTCGCCCACGACCCGTTCGCCCAGTTCGACCGCTGGTTCAAGGAGGCGCTTGCCGCCAAGCTGCCCGAGCCGAACACGATGACGCTCGCGACCGTCGGCGCCGACGGCCGGCCGTCGGCACGCATCGTGCTCATCAAGGGTGTCGACGAACGCGGGTTCGTCTTTTTCACCAATTACGAAAGCCGCAAGGGGCACGACCTCGCCGCGCATCCGCAGGCAGCGCTGCTGTTCTACTGGATCGAGCTCGAGCGCCAGGTGCGCATCGAAGGCCGGATCGAGAAAACCAGCGCCGAGGAAAGCGACCGCTATTTCGCGTCGCGCCCGCTCGGCTCGCGCATCGGCGCATGGGCGTCCGAGCAGAGCGCGGTGATCGACAGCCGCGCGACGCTCGAAGCGCAGGAAAAGGCCGTCAGCGAACGCTACGGCGACAACCCGCCGCGCCCGCCCCACTGGGGCGGCTACCGCCTCGTGCCCGACTCGATCGAGTTCTGGCAGGGCCGCCCGTCGCGGCTGCACGACCGTCTGCTCTATACGCGCGACGCCAACGCTTCGTCAGGCTGGTCGATCTCGCGCCTGTCGCCGTAAGCGCGGCGCCGGCGCACGCCGGTCGTGTCTCGTGTTGCATCCGGGCGCCCGCCGCGCAAGCCGCGGGCGCCGGTCAAGATACTTGGCTGTATTCGATTCAACGAACAAACGGAGAATCCAAATGTTCTGGGAAAAGAAGCTGGCACAGTGGGCGGACGAAGTACGGGCGAAAGCGAACATACCGGCGCGCCTCGTGCTGTGGAACGGCGACCAACTCGATTTCGGCACCTTCAGCGCGCCGCAGGTCACGCTGAAGGTGAACAGCGCGTCGGCGCTGCCGCTCTTGCTCGAACCGAGCCTCGACAATCTCGGCGAGGCCTACGTGAAGGGCAAGATCGACATCGAAGGCAAGCTGTCGGACATCATCAACATCGGCTACTCGCTCGCGCGCAGCACGGTGACGAGCGCGAGCAAGCTCGCGCGCGTGAAGCGCTACTTCAATCACACGAAGAGCACCGACAAGAAGGCGATCCAGTATCACTACGACGTCTCGAACGAGTTCTACAAGCTGTGGCTCGACGAGAACATGGTGTACTCGTGCGCCTACTTCGAGAACGGCGACGAGGATCTCGCCACCGCGCAGATCAAGAAGATCGACCACATCCTGACGAAGATCCAGCTCGAGCCCGGCCAGCGCCTGCTCGACATCGGCTGCGGCTGGGGCGCGCTCGTGCTGCGCGCCGCGCAGAAGTTCGGCGCGCAGTGCCTCGGCGTCACGCTGTCGCAGAACCAGTTCGACCTCGCGACCGCGCGCGTGAAGGCGGCCGGGCTGGAGGACAGGATCGAGATCCGGCTGCAGGACTACCGCGAGATCGACGGCCAGTTCGACCGCATCACGAGTGTCGGGATGTTCGAGCACGTCGGGCGCAAGAACCTGCCGCTCTATTTCACGCGGATTCATGACCTGCTCGTCGACGACGGCATCGCGATGAACCACGGGATCACGTCGACCGACGCGGAAAGCGGCGAAACCGCGCTCGGCGGCGGCGAGTTCATCGACCGCTACGTGTTCCCGGACGGCGAGCTGCCGCACATCAGCCTCGCGCTGGAAGCCGCGCAGCGCGGCGGCCTGGAAGCGATTGACGTCGAAAGCCTGCGACGGCACTATGCGCGCACGCTCGACATCTGGACGGAAAACTTCGAGGCGAAGGCAGAAGCGGCGCGACAACTCGTCGACGACGAAAAATTCCGCATCTGGCGCGTGTATCTCGCCGGCTGCGCGTATGCGTTCGAGCACGACGACGTGTCGATCTTCCAGATCGTGTGCCGCAAGGCCGGACGCAGCGCGAAAACGCTGCCGTGGTCGCGGCGCTATATGTACGAACACGCGCTGCCGCGCTAGGCGGCGCTTCACGCTGGGCATGCATGGGTGACGGCAGGACGCGGCGCAAGGGGCCGCCGGAACGACAGCAGCACGACGACGCGCACGCGCCGCACGCCGACGGGCAATTCGACCTGTTCGGCGTGCCGGCCGACGCTGCACGCGCGTCGCCCGAGGACGACGGCCCGCCTGCCCGCACCGACGAACACGTGAAACCGGACGCGCGTGACGACGCGCAGCCGGCACCGCGCTCCCGCTCGCGTTCTTCCGACGAAACACCGCCTGCCGCTTCCGGCCTGCTGTGGGACGAACCGTCCCCGCCAGCCGCGCCGCCGAAGAAAGGCCGGCGCCGACGCGGCGTGCTGCCCGCGCCGATCGCCCCCGCGGTGGCCGACGCGGCGGCCGGCCTGCCGCCGAACGTTCGGCTCGGCACGTCGTCGTGGTACTTCCCCGGCTGGGACGGCATCGTCTACGACGGCGATTTCGCGCAGACCAAGCTGTCGCGCGAAGGGCTCGAAGCGTACGGCGCACATCCGCTGCTGAAGAGCGTGAGCCTCGACCGGTCGTTCTACGGCCCGCTGTCGGTCGCCGATTACCTGCGCTACGCGCAGCAGGTGCCCGACGATTTCCGCTTCGTCGTGAAGGCGCCGGCCTCCGTGACCGACGCGGTCATCCGCGGCCGGCGCGGCGAGCCGTCGGGGCCGAACCCGACCTTCCTCGACGCGCAGCTCGCCACCCGCGAGTTCGTGCAGCCGTGCCTCGAAGGGCTCGGCCGGAAAGCCGGTGTGCTCGTGTTCCAGTTCTCGCCGCTGCCCGACCAGTTGCTCGCGCAGCCGGCCGCGCTGATCGACCGGCTCGCCGCGTTCTTCGCGGCGCTGCCGCCGCTGCCGCCGGACGCCGACGGCACCCGCTATGCGATCGAGATTCGCGACGCGAGCCTGCTCACGCCGCGTTTCATCCGCGCGCTCGCCGCGCTCGGTGTGCGCTACTGCGTCGGCCTGCACGCGCGGATGCCCGACGCGCTGCGCCAGGCGGCCGCGCTCGCCCTGCTCGACGGCGACGCGCCGGGCCCGCTGATCGTGCGCTGGAGCCTGCACAGCGGCTTCAAGTACGAACAGGCGAAAGCGAAATACGAGCCGTTCGACAAGCTCGTCGACGAGGATCCGGCCACGCGCTCGGCGCTCGCCGAACTGGCCGCGCGCTATGCGCTGGCCGGGCAGCCGGTGATCATCACGATCAACAACAAGGCGGAAGGCTCCGCGCCGCTGTCGTGCATCGCGCTCGCGCGCGAGATCGCCGCCGCGTGCGCGCAGTGGCGCAACGAGGCGGCCTGACGCCCATTCGCGCCGGCTCCCGCCGTTCCGGTGCTTACGCGCCGCGCAGCGACTTCAGCCGGTGCGAGAACTTCTGCCGGAATTTCGCGAGCTTCGGCCCGATCACGACCGAGCAGTAGCCCTGCCCCGGGTTACGCGCGTAATAGTTCTGGTGATAATCCTCGGCCGGCCAGTAGTTGCCGTCGAGCGGCACGACCTGCGTGACGATCGGCTGCCCGAACACCTGCTCGCGCTCCAGCTCGCGGATCACGTCGAGCGCCGTGTCGCGTTGCGCGTCCGAATGCGTGAACACGACCGAACGGTACTGCGTGCCGACGTCGTTGCCCTGCCGGTTCAACTGGGTCGGATCGTGCGTCGCGAAGAAGATCTCGAGGATCTCGCGATAGCCGATGCGCGCCGGATCGAACGTCACGTTGACGACTTCCACGTGACCCGTGTCGCCTTCGCAGATGTCGCGATAGCCGGGATTGCGCGTATGGCCGCCCGCGTAGCCCGACTGGACGGCCGTCACGCCGTCGACGTCGAGAAACACCGCCTCCGTGCACCAGAAACACCCGCCTCCCAATGTCGCGGTTTCAAGCATCTCGTTCACCATGAAATCAGTCCTGCGTTGATGTCGGCAGCCGGCACGCATGCGCCGGCGCCACCGTTCCGTCTCGCCGCTGCCCACCCGGGGGCGGGTCGCAACGGCACTGCGGCAAGTATCTCACTCGCGCGCGAACCTGACAGGTTGCACAGGTACCGCGCACGACCGGCCGCCCGCTTTCTCGTCTACACTTAGGCACGCGCGAGCGCGGCGGCAAACCCGCTGCCTCGCGCAAAGCGCCCGATGCGTGCCCGACCCTGATGCAAACATCATCTGCCGGAACATCGATATGCATGCCTTAACAGACATCACCCGCATCACTCGCCCGGCCGTCGCCGCATCGCGGGCTGCCGCTTCGACCGTGCCATTCCCTTGCCGTGCGTCCGTCTCGCCCCGCGTGCGGCGATCCGGAACACCGCCTTTCTCCGCTTTCACGATCTGATGCACGGCGCGCCGCACGTGTCGCCGACGCGTGCATCCGCCTGCCGATCGCGCCTGCCGGCGCCACGCGCGCCGCGCGGCAACCCCGACCCGCACGCCCGCAACGAACGGCCGTGCGTCAACGATCCGAACCCATCGAGAGGGCATCACCATGAGCATGCGACCTGACCCGACGTTTCACGCTTCGCCCGAGCTTGCGATGCAGGCGCCGGCGGAAGAGTTTGCCTATACATTGTTGCTGAGCCCCGATTTTTCCAGACCCGACGCGCTCGCCGTGATCGACGTGAAGCCCGGCTCGACGACCTACGGAAAAATCGTGCATACGGTGACGATGCCCAACACCGGCGACGAGTTTCACCACTTCGGCTGGAATGCCTGTTCGTCGTCGCTGTCGCCGCTGACCGGCCATGCGTTCCTCGAACGCCGCTTCCTGATCATCCCCGGCCTGCGTTCGTCGCGCATCTACGTGATCGACACGAAGCCGCATCCGACGCAGGCGCGCATCCACAAGATCGTCGAGCCCGACGAGATCTTCTCGAAAACCGGCTATTCGCGGCCGCACACCGTTCACTGCGGCCCCGAAGGCATCTATGTGAGCACACTGGGCGGCGCGGGCAAGGATGGCACCGACGGCGCGCCCGGCATCTTCATCATGGATTGCGAAACCTTCGACGTGCTCGGCCGCTGGGAGATCGACCGCGGCCCGCAGGACAAGCACTACGACTTCTGGTGGAACCTGCCGCGCGACTACATGGTGTCGAGCGAATGGGCGCTACCGCCGCAATTCGAGAACGGCATCGTGCCCGAGGACCTGCTCGCGAACAAATACGGGCACCGGCTGCATTTCTGGGACCTGCGCGCGCGGCGCAACGTGCAGACGATCGATCTCGGCGCACAGCACCAGATGGCGCTCGAAGTGCGGCCCGCGCACGATCCGGTGCGCGAATACGGGTTCGTCGGCGTCGTGGTCGATACGACGAATCTCGAAGGCTCGATCTGGACCTGGTGGCGCGAAGGCGGCAAGTTCCATGTGAAGAAGACCGCGACCATCCCGGCCGAGCCGGCCGCGGCCGACGAACTGCCGCCGCTGCTGAAATCGTTCGGCGCGGTGCCGCCGCTCGTGACCGACATCGACCTGTCGCTCGACGACCGCTTCCTCTACGTGTCGTGCTGGGGCACCGGCGAGATGCGCCAGTACGACGTATCGGACCCGCACAACCCGGTGCTCGCGGGATCGGTCCGCATCGGCGGCATCGCGCGCCGTGCGCCGCACTCGAACGGCCGCGCATTCGCGGGCGGCCCGCAGATGGTCGAGATCAGCCGCGACGGCCGGCGCGTGTACTGGACCAACTCGCTCTATTCGACGTGGGACGACCAGTTTTATCCGGATGGCGTGCCGGCCGCGCAGGTGCTCGCGCATGCGGGGCCGGAAGGCGGGCTGACGCTCGCCGACGATTACTGGGTCGAGTTCCCCGAAGGCTATCGCGCGCACCAGATCCGGCTCGAAGGCGGCGACTGCTCGACCGACTCGTTCTGCTATCCGTCGGTCAAGCGTTGAACGCCGGCCTTCACGCCCAGTTCGCGCTGTGGGCGGCCGTGCTCGCGAGCGGGGTGTATCACGGGCTCAACCCCGCGATGGGCTGGCCGCTCGCGGTGTCGAACGCGCTGATGACGCGCCGCGGCGGTGCGCTCGTCGCGGCGCTCGGCTATCTCGCGCTCGGCCATGCGCTCGCGGTCTTCGCGGTGATGCTGCCGTTCGGGCTGCTCGCCGCGCTGCTTGCCTGGCAATCGGCGATCCGGATCGGCGCGAGCGCGCTCGTGATCGGCTTCGGCGCCGTGCTGCTGATCCGGCGCCGGCATCCGCGTGCGCTCGCGCGGATCCCGCCCGCGCGGCTCGGCCTGTGGTCGTTCGCGGTCGCGATCGCGCATGGCGCGGGGCTGATGCTGGTGCCGATCTACCTCGGGCTCTGCGGGCTCGACCGGGACGCCGGCCACCGGGCGGCGGCCACGCTCGTCGATGCGCATCTCGGGATGGCGCTCGTTGTCGCGGCCGTGCATGCAATCGCGATGATCGGCGCCGGCGGCGGGCTCGCGTGGCTCGTGTACCGCTATCTCGGGCTGAAGTTCGTGTCGCGGAGCTGGTTCAATCTCGATGCGGTGTGGGCGTCTAGCCTGATCGTGACGGGCGCGCTGTCGCTCGGACTGGCGGCGGCGCGATAGATGGCGCGGGGATCGGCGGCGGGGAGATGCAACTGCGCAGGACCGCGCGGCGGCCCCGTTCGAAAAACGCGACAGAACGGCGTTACCGGCCGCGCGCGATTGCCCGTCCTGCCGCGCGCCGCAGTGTTCGCTACGTCACCCTGCCCCCTCGATGCGCCGCCTGGCCGGGCCCGGCGGCCCCGATTCCGCTAAAATCGGGCCATGCGCACCCCTTCCCCATCGACCGCCTTGTCGCCTTTCGTCCGCCGTGCCCGCCCCGCTCGCGTCGCGCCGCGCCCGCCCGTCTCGTTCCGGATGGCTGCCCGATGAGCCAGGCCAATCCCCCGGATTTCGACTCGGCCGCTTTCCGGCAAGCGCTCGGCCAGTTCGCAACGGGCGTGACGGTGATCACGACGCGCGCGCCGTCCGGGCAGCTGATCGGCATCACCGCCAGCTCGTTCAACTCGGTATCGCTCGATCCGCCGCTCGTGCTGTGGAGCCTCGCGCACAAATCGGCGTCGACGCCCGTGTTCCGCGGCAACAGCCACTATGTGGTGAATGTACTTGCGGCCTCGCAGCTCGACCTGTGCAAGCGCTTCTCGACCTACAAGGGCGACCGCTTCGAAGGAATCGCGCATGCGGCCGGCAACTCCGGGATGCCCGTGCTCGACGGCGCGCTCGCATGGTTCGAATGCCACAACCGCAGCCGCTATGACGAAGGCGACCACGTGATCTTCGTCGGCGAGGTCGAACGCTGCGGCGTGCGCGCCGCATCGGACACGACGCCGCCGCTCGTGTTCCACGGCGGCGGCTTCCACGGCCTTACACCGCTTTGATCGCTCCCGTGCGCGCCAGCCCGACCGGCGCGCCGGCTTCGTCCTTCAGCGTCTGCAGCACGATGTTCGAACGGATGTCCATGACGCCCGGCGCCTTGTAGAGCCGGTTCAGCACGAAATCCGAGTAGTGCTTGAGGTTGTGCGCGAGCACGCGCAGCAGATAGTGGCTCTCGCCCGTCACGACGAACGCGCCGACCACCTCCGGCCATTCGCGCAGCGCTTCCGCGAAGCGCTCGTGCCATTGATTTTCTTCGTTGCGCATCGATACCTGCACGAACGCCTCGAGCTCGAAGCCGAGCTTCTCGCGGCTCAGGCACGCGCGATAGTGCTCGATCACACCCTGCTCCTCGAGCAGGCGCATGCGGCGCAGGCAGGCGGATGGCGAAAGCGAAATGCGTTCCGCCAGGTCGAGATTGCTGATTCTGCCCTCTTCCTGCAGTACCGCCAGAATCCGGCAGTCGGTGGCATCGAGCGTGATCGCGTGCATTTTTGGTCCCCGTTTTCCCTCTGAGTCGAATTATCTGCCAATCCGGCGGTTTGTCCATGTTTATTTCGCAAGCACTTTCTGCGAGCGTCCACCTATCATTCGAAGCATCGACTCACCGAATCGTCATGCCATGGACACCCTCTGGGACATCTCGCCGCCTGTCAGCCCCGCCACCCCCGTGTGGCCGGGCGATACGCCGGTTTCCGTCGAACGCGTGTGGCGGATGGAGGCCGGCTCGCCGGTCAACGTCGCACGCCTGACGCTGTCGCCGCACACGGGCGCGCACTGCGACGCGCCGCTGCATTACGACGCCGACGGCGCGCCGATCGGCGCCGTGCCGCTCGACACCTATCTCGGCCCGTGCCGCGTGATCCATTGCATCGGCGCATCGCCGGTCGTGCAGCCGGCCGATGTCGCGGCCGCGCTCGACGGCGTGCCGCCGCGCGTGCTGCTGCGCACGTATGCACGCGCCAGCGTCGAACGATGGGACAGCGACTTCTGCGCGGTCGCGCCCGAGACCGTCGACCTGCTCGCCGCGCACGGCGTGAAGCTGATCGGCATCGATACGCCGTCGCTCGACCCGCAGGAATCGAAGACGATGGATGCGCATCACCGCGTGCGCGCGCACCGGATGGCGATCCTCGAAGGCATCGTGCTCGACGACGTGCCGCCCGGCGACTACGAACTGATCGCACTGCCGCTGAAATTCGCGACGCTCGACGCGAGCCCCGTGCGCGCGGTGCTGCGCGCGCTGTCCGCGCGTGCCTCCTGATTACCCCGACTGACGACTCAAATCATGATCAAGACCCGTGAAGACGCACTCGCGCTCGACCGCGACGATCCGCTCGCCCCGCTGCGCGACCAGTTCTCCCTGCCCGACGGCGTGATCTATCTCGACGGCAACTCGCTCGGCGCGCAGCCGCGCGCATCGGCCGCCCGCGCGCAGCAGGTGATCGGCGCCGAATGGGGCGAAGGCCTGATCCGCAGCTGGAACACGGCCGGCTGGTTCGCGTTGCCGCGCCGTCTCGGCGACAAGCTCGCGACGCTGATCGGCGGCGCGCCGGGCGAAACGGTCGTCACCGACACCATCTCGATCAACCTGTTCAAGCTGCTGTCGGCGATGCTGCGCCACCAGGCCGAGCGCGCGCCCGAGCGCCGCGTGATCGTGTCGGAGCGCTCGAACTTCCCGACCGACCTGTATATCGCGCAGGGGCTGATCGAGCAGCTCGGCGGCAACTATGAACTGCGCCTGATCGACGATCCGGCCGACCTGCCGGCCGCGCTCGGTGCGGACACGGCCGTCGCGATGATCACGCACGTGAATTACCGCACCGGCTACATGCACGACATGCCGGCCGTCACGCAGCTCGTGCACGACGCGGGCGCGCTGATGCTGTGGGACCTCGCGCACTCGGCCGGCGCGGTGCCGGTCGACCTGAACGGCGCGCGCGCCGACGGCGCGGTCGGCTGCACGTACAAGTACCTGAACGGCGGCCCGGGTTCGCCCGCATTCGTGTGGGTGCCGCAGCGTCATCACGCACACTTCTCGCAGCCGCTGTCCGGCTGGTGGGGCCACCGCGCACCGTTCGCGATGCAGCCGGGCTTCGCGCCCGATCCGGGCATCGCGCGCTTCCTGTGCGGCACGCAGCCGATCGTGTCGATGTCGATGGTCGAATGCGGGCTCGACGTGTTCCTGCAAACCGACATGCAGGCGATCCGCCGCAAATCGCTCGCGCTGACCGATGCCTTCATCGCGCTCGTCGAAGCACGCTGCGCGGGCCTGTCGCTGAAGCTCGTCACGCCGCGCGCGCATCACCAGCGCGGCTCGCAGGCGAGCTTCGAGCATCCGCACGGCTACGAGGTGATGCAGGCGCTGATCGCGCGCGGCGTGATCGGCGACTACCGAGAGCCGTACGTGCTGCGCTTCGGCTTCACGCCGCTCTATGTGCGCTTCGTCGACGTGTGGGATGCCGTCGAGACGCTGCGCGACATCCTCGCCACCGACGCCTGGAAGGCGCCCGAGTTCGCCGAACGCGGCGCGGTGACCTGACCGGCCTTGCCCGGCGCGCACCGCGGTCACGCGGATTGCGCGCCGCGCCCCGTCATTCAAATCTGGAGATAGTCGTGAATTCTGGTCATATGCAGCCGCCCGGCGGCGACGCGCCGGCGGGCTGCCCGTTCTCGGGCGCACGCGCCGCCCATTCCGCACAAGCGGCACACGAAGCGCCGCACGTGCCGGGCGATGCTTCGGGCGAAGCCGGCTGGCACAACGCACAGCTCGATTTCTCGAAGTCGATGAGCTACGGCGACTACCTGTCGCTGAATTCGATCCTCGACGCGCAGCATCCGCTGTCGCCCGATCACAACGAGATGCTGTTCATCATCCAGCATCAGACGAGCGAGCTGTGGATGAAGCTCGCGCTGTTCGAGCTGCGCGGCGCGCTCGACGCGGTGCGCACCGACGCGCTGCCGCCCGCGTTCAAGATGCTCGCGCGCGTGTCGCGGATCCTCGAGCAACTGGTGCAGGCGTGGAACGTGCTGTCGACGATGACGCCGTCCGAGTATTCGGCGATGCGGCCGTATCTCGGGCAGTCGTCGGGCTTCCAGTCGTATCAGTACCGCCAGCTCGAATTCCTGCTCGGCAACAAGAACGTGCAGATGCTGCAGCCGCATGCGCACCGGCCCGACATCCTCGAACAGGTGCGCGCGACGCTCGAAGCGCCGTCGTTCTACGACGAGGTCGTCCGCCTGCTCGCGCGGCGCGGTTTCCCGATCGCGCAAGCGCGGCTCGAGCGCGACTGGACGCAGCCGACGCAGCACGACGAAACGGTCGAAGCCGCGTGGCTCGAGGTGTACCGCCACCCGCAGCAGCACTGGGAGCTCTACGAGATGGCCGAGGAACTGGTCGATCTCGAG
Source organism: Burkholderia sp. HAN2018 (assembly GCF_024704855.1). NCBI lineage: Bacteria > Pseudomonadati > Pseudomonadota > Betaproteobacteria > Burkholderiales > Burkholderiaceae > Burkholderia > Burkholderia sp. HAN2018. Next base: position 11,773 of record NZ_QOBB01000103.1, read on the forward strand.
GATGCATTCCGCCAGTGGCGCTTCCGTCACGTGACGACCGTCGAACGCATCATCGGCTTCAAGCAGGGCACGGGCGGCACCAGCGGTGCGCCGTACCTGCGCAAGATGCTCGACGTCGTGCTGTTCCCCGAGCTCTGGCACGTGCGCACCACGCTGTAACGCACCACTCGCCCGCCGTCACGACGACGTGCGGGCCAGTTCCTCCCCTTCGCGCGGCTGCGCCGCCGTACGTGACAGTCGCGGGATATGCCGCCGCACGGCGAGCAGCGCGACGCAGACGATGCGCATCGCGATCGCCAGCATCGTCAGATAGGCCGTGGCACCGCCCGTGGTGATCACGATCGCGCCCGCGAACGCGCTGAGGATCGCGCCGAGCCGGCCGAACGCGAGCGCACTTCCGGTACCCGTCGCGCGCACGGCGGTCGGGTAGATGTACGCACAGAGCGCATACATCGTCGACTGCACCGCGTTGACGAACAGCCCGTGCAGCCCGAGCCCGACGATCAGCCAGCCCGTGCGGCGGCTTGCATCGACCCCATCAGCCACACCGCACTCGCCGCGCCGCCGATGCTGCACAGCACGAGCGGCCAGCGCGACCCGGCATGCGCGATCGTCCACGCGCACAGCAGCGCGCCGATCACGCCGCCGAGGTTGTACGCGGTGAGCCCCGTCCCCGCGACCGACACGCTCAGCCCGCTCGCGGCCAGCATCGTCGGCAGCCAGTTGAAGCCGCATACACGGCGAGCAGGCGCATGAAGAACGCGCACCACAGCGCGATCGTGTTGCGCGCCTGACCGCCCGCTCATTCCGCCCGCCGCCGCAGCGCACCATCGAAATGCCGTTTCCCCGCCTTGACTTTCGTTCGCCCGAATACGATCATTAGTTCACACAAAGAGCAAATGATCGTATTCGTACTCGGCAGGAAAATCTGGCACGAACAGGAGACACCGGATGAGCGCATCGCCCTCCGCCCGCACGCCCGTGCTGCTGCACATCGGCGCGGGCTCGTTTCACCGCGCGCACCAGGCGTGGTATCTGCATCGCGTGAACGCGGCCGTGCCGCCCGACGAGCGCTGGTCGCTGACCGTCGGCAACATCCGCGACGACATGCGCGCGACGATGGACGCGCTCGCCGCGCAGCACGGCGAATACACGCTCGAGACCGTCACGCCGCAAGGCGAGCGCGCGTACGAGACGATCCGCGCGATCACGCGCGTGCTGCCCTGGTCGATCGATCTCGCCGCGCTGATCGACGCCGGCGCCGATCCGGCCTGCCGGATCGTGTCGTTCACCGTCACCGAAGGCGGCTACTACCTCGACGAACACAACCGGCTCGACGTCGCGAATGCGGATCTCGCGGCCGACCTGCAGGGTGCGCGCACGACGCTGTACGGCGCGCTCGCGGCGCTGCTCGCCGAACGCGTGAAGCGCGGCGCGGGCCCGCTCACGCTGCAGAGCTGCGACAACCTGCGCAACAACGGTGCGCGCTTTCGCGCGGGGATGCGCGAATTCCTCGAGCGGCGCGGGCAGGCCGACCTGCTCGCGTGGTTCGATGCGAACGTCGCGACGCCGAGCGCGATGGTCGACCGCATCACGCCGCGCCCGACCGCCGACGTGCGCGAGCGCGTGCTGGCGGCCACCGGCATCGACGACGCATGCCCGGTGATGGGCGAATCGTTCATCCAGTGGGTGATCGAGGACCGCTTCGCGGCCGGCCGGCCGCGCTGGGAGCTGGCCGGCGCCGAACTCGTCGACGACGTGCACCCGTACGAGGAAGCGAAGATCCGCATCCTCAACGCGACGCACAGCTGCATCGCGTGGGCCGGCACGCTCGCGGGCCACACGTATATCCACGAAGGCACGCATGACGCGGCGATCCGGCGCTTCGCGCACGACTACGTGACGCAGGACGTGATCCCGTGCCTGACGCCGAGCCCGCTCGATCTCGCGCGCTACCGCGACGTCGTGCTCGAACGCTTCGGCAACCCGTACGTACTCGACACGAACCAGCGCGTCGCGGCCGACGGCTTCTCGAAGATCCCCGGCTTCATCGCACCGACGCTCGTCGAATCGTTCGCACGCGGCGCGGCGCCGGTCGCCACCGCCGTGCTGCCCGCGCTGTTCCTGCGCTTTCTCGAACGCTGGGCGCGCGGCACCTTGCCGTATGCGTACCAGGACGGCGTGATGGACGAAAGCGCCGCGCGTGCGATCGTCGGGTCCGGCCATCCGGAGGCCGACGACCAGGTCGCCGCGCTGTGCGCAAGCCGCGCGCTGTGGGGTTCGCTCGCCGGCAACCCGGCGCTGGTCGAGGCGTTGCGCGCCGGGCTCGCGCGGGTCGATGCATGGCTCGCGGCGCGCTGACGCGCATTGGGGCGAACCTGCCTTGGCACGTGCACGGCCGCGCGGCTAAAGTAGCGAGTCCCCACTGACGGAACGGATCGCTCATGTATCTCGGCATCGACCTCGGCACTTCGGAAGTGAAGGTGCTGCTGCTCGCCCCGGACGGCACGGTCGTCGGCACCGCCGGCTCGCCGTTCACCGTGTCGCGGCCGCATCCGCGCTGGGCCGAACAGCATCCGGACGACTGGTGGCAAGGCACGCTCGCCGCGCTCGCCTCATTGCGCGCACGGCATCCGCAAGCGTTCGCAGCCGTGCGCGGCATCGGCCTGTCGGGCCAGATGCACGGCGCCGTGCTGCTCGGCCGCGACGACCGCGTGCTGCGCCCCGCGATCCTGTGGAACGACATGCGCAGCGCCGACGAGTGCGCGCTGCTCACCGAACGCGCGCCCGATCTCCACGCCCTCGCCGGCAATCTCGCGATGCCGGGCTTCACAGCGCCGAAGCTGCTGTGGGTCGCGAAGCACGAGCCCGATGTGTTCGCGGCGACTGCCTGCGTGCTGATGCCGAAGGATTACTTGCGGTTCCGGCTCACCGGCGCGAAGGTGTCCGACCCGTCGGACGCAGCCGGCACGCTGTGGCTCGACGTCGCGCGCCGCGACTGGTCCGACGCACTGCTCGCCGCGTGCGGAATGACGCGTGACCAGATGCCGCGCATCGTCGAAGGCAATGCGCCGTCCGGCACGCTGCGCGCGGACATCGCGCGCGAACTCGGGCTGTCGGAGGCGGTCGTGGTAGCCGGCGGCGGCGGCGACAACGCAACGAGCGCGCTTGGCATCGGTGCGATCCACGCAGGCGACGGCTTCGTGTCGCTCGGCACGTCCGGCGTGCTGAGCGTGGTCGGCGATCGCTTCATGCCGAACCCCGCATCGGCCGTGCATGCGTTCTGCCATGCGATTCCCGATCGCTGGCAATTGATGAGCGTCGTGCTGTCGGCCGCGAGCTGCCTGCGCTGGGTCTGCAAGCTGACCGGCACCGACGAGCCCGCCCTGCTCGCCGAAGTCGAGGCGCTCGACGCCGACGCGCTCGCGACGGCCCCGCTGTTCCTGCCCTACCTGTCCGGCGAGCGCACGCCGCACAACGATCCGTACGCACAAGGCGTGTTCTTCGGGATGACGCATGCGACCGAACGCGCGCATCTCGGCTACGCGGTGCTCGAAGGCGTGACGCTCGGCCTCGCCGACGGTCTCGACGCGCTGCATGCGGCCGGCGTCGAAACCGCCCAGCTGTCGCTGATCGGCGGCGGCGCGCGCAGCGCGTACTGGGCACAACTGATCGCCGATGCGCTGAACGTGCGCACGCGCCAGCACGGCGGCGGCGAAACGGGTGCGGCGCTCGGCGCGGCGCGGCTCGGCTGGCTGGCTGTCGGCGGCGATCCGCATGCGGTGCTGGCCAAGCCGCCGGTGCGGGCCGAATACGCGCCGGATGCCGCCCGCCATGCGCTGCTGCGCGAACGCCTCGATGCGTTTCGTTCGCTGTACCGCCACGTGCGGCCGCTGTACGAACCGTCGCGCGCACGGCTCGCGTAAGCGCCGCCTGTCACGCGCGCCGACCGTCGGCCGCATGCGCGACATGCGGTACAGTGGATGCCGTCATGCGGCCCGCCGGCCGGTCCGCGGGCGGCCCCCCAGCCCCGAACCGAATCGCTATCGTGTCCAAGTCCTCAGAAAAACTCGATCTCGCCACGCGTGCCGCGTGGCTCTACTACGTCGCGGGCGACACGCAGAACGAGATCGCGGAAAAGCTGCAGGTGTCGCGCCCGGTCGCACAACGCCTCGTCGCGTTCGCGGTCGAGAAGAACCTGATCCGCGTGCGCGTCGACCACCAGCTCGCCGACTGCCTCGATCTCGGCGCGCAGCTGTCGAAGCGCTACGGCCTCGCGATGTGCGAAGTCGTGCCCGTCGATGCCGATGCGCCCGACGCGATCGACCGCAAGCTGGCCGTCGCCGGCGCGCAGGTGATGGAGCGCTACCTGAACGAAACGCGGCCGATGGTGATCGCGGTCAGCAGCGGCCGGACGCTGAAGGCCGCGGTCGCACAGATCGCGCAGATCGACCGACCGCAGCACCGCCTCGTGTCGATGGTCGGCGCGATCGCGGCCGACGGTTCGTCGAACCGCTACGACGTCGCGCAGTACATCTCCGAGAAAACCGGCAGCAAGCACTTCCTGCTGCCCGCGCCGCTGTTCGCCGACAGCGCCGCCGAGCGCGCTCAGTGGTGCAATCACCGGCTGTACCGGATCGTCGAGGCGCTGTCGGGCCAGGCCGACGTCGCGTTCGTCGGGATCGGCAACATCGGCCCGCACTGCCCGCTCTACGAAGACGGCTTCATCACCGCACAGGAGCGCGACGAGATGACCGCGCTCGGCGCGGTGGCCGAACTGCTCGGCGTGCCGATCGACGCGCAAGGCAAGCTGATCGATGTGTCGACCGGCACGCGCGTGACGAGCGTGTCGCTCGCCACGCCGCCGAAGCGCCCGACGATCGCGTTCGCGGGCGGCCCGAAGAAACGCGATGCGGTGATCGCCGCATTGCGCGGCGGCTGGATGTCGGGGCTCGTCACCGACGAGACGTGCGCGAGGGCGGCGCTGGAAGCGTAGCCGGCGTGCCGGCTTCCCGTCACCGCACGCGGTCGCCGCACGGCGGATCGCCGACGCGTGCGGACAAACCGGGCATCACTGCAGAAACCCGGGCATCGTGGCCTTCATGACGGCCTCCGCCTTGTTGGCCGCACGAAGCTTGCGCATCACGTTCATCAGGTGAAACTGCGCAGTCCGGTCATAGATGGACAGAATCAATCCGATAATGGCATACGTCTTGCCTGCCGCAGTCCGTTTCAGCCCCTCCTTCTCGCGCGCCGTCAGCGTCTGGCACACCTCCGGCATCGCCGTGGCAACGACGAGGCGCGCGCCAGGACGGCGCCGGGCATGCGGGCAATCTGAATCGCGCCCGCACCTGCACACTCACGCGGCGCGCGGCGCCGGAAACGCATGCCGGCGAGCCCGCCATGCGCCGACCCACGCGGCCGCCAGCAGCGCGACGAGCACCCACGGAATCGCGCCCGCCCCCGTTGCGCCGAGCAGCATCCCGCCCGCGATTCCGCCACCCGCGATCGCGAGGTTCCACACCGTCACGAGCATCGACTGCGCGACATCCGCCGCCTCTCCCGCGGCGTTCGCGGCGGCCGTCTGGAACAGCGTCGGCGCGCCGCCGAACGCGAGCCCCCACAGCGCGACACCCGCATAGACGATCGCCATGCCGGAACCGGCGCCGAGCATCGCCGCCGCGATGGCGAACAACGCGATGCTGGCGAGCGTCAGCCGCCGTTGCGCGGCGCCGATCCACGCGCCCGTCAGCGCGATGCCGACCAGCGACGCGATACCGAACACGAGCAGCACCGCATCGACCTGCGCGCCCATCCGCACGCCCGCGAGAAACGGCGCGACGTACGTATACAGCATGTTGTGCGCCAGCACGTACGCGAACATCACGGTCAGCACCGGCCGCACGCCGGGCAGCGTCATCACGCCGAGCACCGGCTCGCGCGCGCCGGCCGGCTGCCCCGGATAATCGGGCAGACGCCAACGGATCCAGCCGATCAGCACGAGCGCCGCGAGCGTGATACCCGCGAACGCGACGCGCCACCCGAGCGCCGCGCCGAGTGCGGTGCCGGCCGGAATGCCGATCGACATCGCGACCGGCGCGCCGAGCATCGCGACCGCGATCGCCCGGCCACGCAACGAGGCATCGACCATCCGGCTCGCGTAGCCGGCGAGCAGCGCCCACAGCAGCCCGGCCGCCATCCCCGCGACGAAGCGCGCGGCGAGCGTCAGCGCGTAGTACGGCGACACGGCCGTCAGCGCATTCGACACGACGAAGCCGCCCAGCGCCGCGAGCAGCAGCGTGCGCCGGCGCATCGCGCGCGTCGCGGCGACGAGCGGAATCGCCGCGACGATCGAGCCGAGCGCATACACGGTCACGAGCTGGCCGATCAGCGCCTCGGGCACGCGCAGGTCGGTGCTCATCAGCGGCAGCAGGCCGGCCGGCAGCGCCTCGGTGAGAATCGTGATGAACGCGGCCGTCGCGAGCGCCAGCAGGTTCGCAACAGGCAGGCGCGCGCCGGCCTGCACCGGCTGAACGGCCAGCTCGTCATCGATCGTCGTGCAGTCGCTCATGCCGCGCTCCCGGTTTCGACGCCGTAGACCGCATCGCGCACCGCGGTCACGATCCGCCCGTCGAGGCCCTCGTACAGCGTGTTGGTCAGTGCGACGGCCGTCAGCCCCGCCGCGCGGTCGACGAACCACGTGTGCCCGTACGCGCCGCCCCCGCGCCAGGTGCCGACCGACTCCGGCGACTGCGCGGCCACCGGATCGCGCAGCACCGAGAACCCGAGCCCGAAGCCGAAACCGGGCGCATCCCGCAGTTCGCGCGCACCCGGCTGGACGCGCGCCATCTCGTCGACCCATGCGGGTTCGAGCCAGCCGTCGCGGCCCGTGCGCAGCGCATCGAGCAGCGTCACGCAATCGCGTGCGGTGCCGACCATCCCCGCACCGCCCGACGGCCACGCATCGGCATCGAACACCCGCGCCGGCTCGAAGCGGATGCCGATCGTGCCGTCGAACACCGGCACGAGATCGACGTCCGCCATCCGGCGCGGAGCGCCCGGCGTGCTCACGTAAGGCGTCGCGACGCGTGCGGCGTCGTGCGCGACGAACGCGGTGTCGGTCATCCCGAGCGGTGTCGTGACGAGCGCGGCGACCGCGTCGGCGAGCGGCCGCCCGTCGACTGCCTCGATCAGCGCGCCGACCACGTCCATCGACAGCGAATAGCCCCACGACGTACCCGGCGCGAACTGCAGCGGCACGCTGGCGATGCGCCGCAGGTTCTCGGCGAGCGAGAGACCCGAGCGGTCCATTCCGTCGGACACGCCGGCGCGTGCATACGGGCCGTCGCCGTCCGCTTCGAGGAAGCTGTAGCCGAGGCCGGCCGTATGCGACAGCAGATGACGCAACGTGATGACGGCAGGCGTGCCGTCGGCCAACGTCGGGCGGAATCCGGGCAACGAGCGGGTGACCGGTTCGTCGAGCGCGATGCGCCCCGCCGCGACCAGCCCCATCGCGGCGGCCGCCACGACCGGCTTCGTGACCGACGACAGGCGGAACAGCGTGTCGTCCCGCATCGGCGTGCCGGCTTCCCGATCGGCAAGACCGACGGCGCGCGCATAACGCAGCTCGCCGTCCTGCGCGACCAGCACGACCGCGCCGACCATGCGCGCGTCGGCGAGCGCGCGATCCAGCGCGTCGTCGAGCCGGTGGCGCAGCGCGGCGTCCGGTTCCACGCGCAAGGCGGTGACAGGCAGGGATGACATGACGTGACCTCTCGACAATGAACGAGCGCTCATCGTAGGGAGCCGACGCAAGAAGAAAAACCGGGGTAGAGTTCCGGACAATCCGGACGCTGGCGTCCGCAATCGGAAACTCGCATGGAAAACCTCGGCGGCTTCGTCGTGTTCGTTCAGGTCGCGGAAACGCGCAGTTTCGTCGCGGCCGGACGTGCGCTCGGGTTATCGGCTTCGGCGATCGGCAAACGCATCGCGCGGCTCGAGGCGCGGCTGAAGGTGCGGCTCTTTCACCGCAGCACGCGCAGCATCACGTTGACCGCCGAAGGCACGCGCTTTCTCGAACGGTGCCGGCGCGTGATCGCCGAGCTCGACGCGGCCGAGCAGGAACTGACACACAGTGCCGAAGCGCCACGCGGGCGCTTGCGCGTGAGCCTGCCGACGATCGGCACGCTGCTGCTGCCGGTGCTCGCCGATTTCATGGCCGCGTATCCGGAGATCGAGCTCGACATCGATTTCAGCGACCGGCTCGTCGACGTCGTCGACGAAGGGTTCGACGCGGTGCTGCGCACCGGCCAGCCCTCGGATTCCCGGCTGTCGTCGCGGCTGCTCGGCCACTTCCGCCAGCACCTCGTCGCGTCCCCCGGCTATCTCGACCGGCACGGCACGCCGCGCACGCCTGCCGATCTCGCGCAGCACCGCTGCCTGCACTACCGTTTCCCGACCAGCGGCAAGCTCGAGACCTGGCCGCTGCGCGTGCCGCGCGCGGGCACGCCGCCCGAAGTGCCGGTCGCGATGGTCAGCAACAGTGCGGAAGCGCGCCTGTGCTTCGCGCTGCGCGGGCTCGGCATCGCCTGCCTGCCCATCTTCTTCGTGCGCGAGGCGCTCGCGGACGGCACGCTGCGCGCGGTGCTCGACGAACACGTCGCGAGCTGCACGCCGGTCTACGTGCTGTGGCCGTCGGGCCGCCACCCGACGCCGAAGCTGCGCGCGTTCGTCGATTACATGGCCGCGCACCTGCCGCTGTGACCGCGGCCGGCCGTCATGCGGCCTTCGCGTGCACGCTCAGCCGGCGGAACGCCTGGCCGTGTTCGTCGAACAGGTGGCAGTGCTCGGCCTGCGCGTGCACGTGGAGCGCCTCGCCGGTGCGGTACGTGTCGAGCGGCGGAATCCGCGCGATCAGCCCGTCCGGCGCAACGGCCGACTCCGCATACAGGTACGCGGCATCGCCGAGCGATTCCACGGCCATCGTCCGCGCGGCCACGCCGGTGGCCGCGGCTTCGACCTTCAGGTGCTCGGGCCGCACGCCGACCGTCACCGCCGCGCCGCGCTGCAGCCCCGCCGCCTCGACCGCGACGCGCTGCGTCTCGCCGCTGTCGAAGCGCACGAGCACGCCGCCGGCATCGACCGAATCGACGGTGCCCGTCAGGAAGTTCATCTTCGGCGACCCGATGAAGCCCGCGACGAACTGGTTCGCCGGCGCGTGGTAAAGCTCGTTCGGCGTGCCGACCTGCTGCACCGCGCCGCCCGACAGCACGACGATCTTGTCCGCGAGCGTCATCGCCTCGACCTGGTCGTGCGTCACGTAGATCATCGTCGTCTTGAGCTCGTCGTGCAGCCGCGCGAACTCCAGCCGCATCTTCACGCGCAGCGCCGCGTCGAGGTTCGACAGCGGTTCGTCGAACAGGAACACCTTCGGCTTGCGCGTGATCGCGCGGCCGATCGCGACACGCTGCCGCTGGCCGCCCGACAGCTGCTTCGGCTTGCGGTCGAGCAGATGGTCGATGTGCAGGATCTTCGCGGCATTCTTCACGGCCTGGTCGATCTCGGGCTTCTTCGCGCCGGCGAGCTTCAGGCCGAACGCCATGTTGTCGTACAGCGTCATGTGCGGGTACAGCGCATACGACTGGAACACCATCGCGATGCCGCGCTTCGCGCTCGGCACGTCGTTGACCTTCGCGCCGTCGATCAGCAGGTCGCCGCTCGAGATGTCCTCGAGGCCCGCGATCATCCGCATCAGCGTGGATTTTCCGCAGCCGCTCGGGCCGACGAACACGACGAATTCGCCGTCGGCGATGTCGAGGTTCACGTTGCGCAGCACTTCGGTTTCGTCGTAGCGCTTCGCGATGTTGCGCAGGAGCACGCTTGCCATGATCTGTCTCCGTTCGTTCGTGATGCGAGACGCGCCGCGTCGGACGCGGCGCGCAATCGTTCGTGGTTGCTAGTTCGGCAGCACCGCGCCGGTCGCCTGCCAGCGCGCGACGTAGCCGGGCAGTTCGTGCATGTCGTCGAATACGTGACGCGCGCCGATCCCGCGCAGCGCGTCGATCTGCGCGGCCGACGCATGCCCGCCGCCGACGAAGCCGAGCACGGTCATGCCGGCCGCGGCGGCCGCGGTGATGCCGGTCGCGCTGTCCTCGACCACGAGGCACTGCGCAGGCACGACGCCGAGCGTACGCGCGGCCGCGAGATACACGTCCGGCGCGGGCTTCGGCCGTGCGACGGCATCCGCGCAGAACAGCCGGTCGCCGAAGAAGCGCGCGAGGCCCGTGCGCGCCAGCGCCGCCTCGACGTACGCGCGGTAGCTGTTGCTCGCGCAGGCCGTCGTCAACTGAATCGCGTCCAGCGCCGCATCGATGCCGTCTACCATCGGCGCGTTGACGGCCGCCGCCTCGACCGCGCGGCGGATCGCGTCGACATCGCCGGCCGACAGCGTGCGCCCGACGGCGTCGCCCGCGCCGGCCAGCACGCGCTCGATGCGCAGCCCGAGCAACGGCATCACGGCCGGCCGCGCATCGACGCCCGGCCAGCGCGCGTCGAGCTCGCGCACGATCACGTCGGCCGCCACGGCCTCGCTGTCGATCAGTACACCGTCGCAATCGCAGATCAGGACGTTCGCGCTCATTTGACGGCTCCGAACGTGAGCCCGCGCACGAGCTGCTTCTGCGACAGCCAGCCGACGATCAGGATCGGCGCGACCGCCAGCAGGGAAGCTGCGGACAGCTTTGCCCAGAACAGCCCTTCGGGGCTCGAGTACGACGCGATGAACACGGTGAGCGGCGCGGCGTTCGAGCTCGACAGGTTGATGCTCCAGAACGCTTCGTTCCACGACAGGATCACGAGCAGCAGCGCGGTGGAGGCGAGCCCCGGCAGCGCCATCGGCATCAGCAGGTAGACGATCTCCTGCCACGTCGACGCGCCGTCGATGCGCCCGGCTTCGAGGATGTCCTTCGGGATCTCGTTGAAGTACGTGAAGGTCATCCACACCGCGATCGGCAGGTTGATCAGCGTGTAGACGATCACGAGGCCCGACACGGTATCGAGCAGCCCCGCGTTTTTCCACAGCAGGTAGATCGGCACGAGCACGCCGACCGACGGCATCATCTTCGTCGACAGCATCCACAGCAGCACCTTCTGCGTGCGGTGGTTCGGGAAGAACGCCATCGCGTACGCGGCCGGCACCGCGAACAGCAGCGAGATCACCGTGACGCCGGCCGAGATCAGCACCGAATTCCATGCGAACGAAAAGTAGTTGCTGCGCGCGAATACCTCGCGGAAGCTGTCGAGCGTCGGCATGAAGAACAGCGTCGACGCATACGCCTGCTGCTCGGTCTTGAACGCGGTGATCGCCATCCAGAAGATCGGGAAGAACAGCAGGAGCGCGATCAGCCACGCGAGCGTGCCGGGCAGCGCACGCCGCACGAGGTCGAACACGGCCGGCACGCGCCGGCCTTCGAAGGTCAGGTCGCTCATTTTTCGTACTCCCCCTTCAGGTTGCGCGCGAGCATCCGCACCAGGAAGAACGACACGACGTTCGCGACCACGACGGCGATGATGCCGCCCGCGGACGCGAGGCCGACGTCGAACTGCTGCAGGCCGAGCGCGTAGATCAGGTACGACAGGTTGGTCGTCGCATCGCCGGGGCCGCCGCCGGTCGTGGTGTAGATCTCCGCGAAGATCGACAGCAGGAAGATCGTCTCCATCATCACGACCACGGCGATCGCGCGCTTCAGGTGCGGCAGCGTGATGTAGAAGAACATCGCGATCGGGCCCGCGCCGTCGATGCGCGCGGCTTCCTTCTGCTCCTGGTCGAGCGACTGGATCGCGGTGAACAGGATCAGGAACGCGAACGGCAGCCACTGCCACGCGACGATGATGATCACCGCGGTGAGCGGGTAGTCGGCGAACCAGTCGATCGGCGTCATCCCGAGCGCGCGCATCGCGTTCGCGACGAGCCCGTACACCGGATGCAGGATCATGTTCTTCCAGATCAGCGCGGACACCGTCGGCATCACGAAGAACGGCGCGATCGCGAACAGGCGCGCGACGCCCTGCCCGTAGAACTTGCGGTCGAACAGCACGGCCATCAGCACGCCGCCGACCACCGTGATCGCGAGCACCGCGCCGATCAGCACGAGCGTGTGCCAGATCGCGGGCAGGAACGACGGATCGGTCGCGAGGAAGCGATAGTTGTCGAGCCCGGCGAAACCTTTCACGTCCGGGTTCAGCAGGTTGTAGCGCGAGAACGAATACCAGATCGTCATCGCGAGCGGGATCGACATCCACAGCAGCAGCACCGCGACGGACGGCGAGACGAGCCAGCTCGCGCCGCCGCGCGCGCGGCGCGGCGCGCCGGG
>NZ_QOBB01000104.1:0-45720 GCF_024704855.1 Burkholderia sp. HAN2018
ACCGCATGCGGCCCGGCCGGGCAGGGCCGCGCGCGGGTGACGCAGACCGGCTGGCTGCGCCGCACGGGCATCGACGCGGTGGCCGAGCCGGGATGCGACCCCGGATTCGTCGACACGGTGGCCGCGCTGGTCGCCGAGCCGTCGCTGGCCGACGCGCTGCGGCCGCTGCACCTGACCGACTGCGCGATCGACGCGCGCGACGGCCGCTGGACGCTCGCGATCGTGCCGTTCGGCGGCAGCGAGGTCGTGAACCGGATGCCGTCGTTCCGCCGCTACGTTCGCCTGACGGGCGAGCAGGCCGCCGCGCTGTCGGCGGCCTGTCTTGCGTTCGAAACCGCACTACGCAGGATTTTGCACGGGTAAGCTGTGGCGTTGCGCGCCGGGGGGAACCCGGCGGCCGCGTTTAGGGGTTTTACCGGAGATGCCGATGCTGTTCCAGTCACGCTCACACGAAGACGTGCACGATCACGGGCTCGCGATCGCGGGCTGGCATCAGGTCTACCGCCAGATGACGCCGGGCCGCTTCAAGGGCACCGTCACGCAGGTGCTGTACGACGATTTCCACTTCTTCCGCGAGACGACCAACCGGCGCGTCGCGCAAACCGGGCTCGCGCCGGCCGGGCGCACGTCGCTCGCGGTGCCGCTGTCGGTGCCGCTCGCGGGCACGTTCCAGGGCCAGCCCGTCGACGGCTATGCGCTGCTCGCGCTGCGCGCCGGCGAGGATTTCGAATTCCACACGCCGGAAGGGATGGGGCTCGTCGGGATCAGCGCGGCGTCCGACATGGTCGACGAGTTGTGCGAAGCCGAATTCGGTGCATCCGGCGCGCGCAAGCTGCGCCACGTGACGCGGCTGTCCGACGAGCAGGGCGTCGCGCTCGGCGTGCGGCTGTCGTCGTTGATCGACGATGCGCAGCGCAACCCCGGCCACCTCGAATACGCGGCCACCCGCAAGATGTTTCGCGACGCGATGCTCGGCATGTTCCTCGACGCGCTCGAACAGGGCATCGGCGTCGAGCGCCGCGACATCACGCACGCCACCTACAGCGACATCGTGAGCCGTTGCGAGAAGCATCTGCGCGACCGCCCCGAGGAACCCGTCACCGTGCTCGAACTGTGCCGCGCGCTGCGTTGCAGCCGCCGCACGCTGCAGACGAGCTTTCAACGCGTGGCCGACGTCACGCCGGTCGGCTATCTGCGCACGATCCGGCTGAACGCGGTGCGCCGCATGCTGCGCACGACATCCGTGCAGCAGCTCGGCGTCGGCGAGGCCGCCGCGAGCTGGGGGTTCACGCACCTCGGTTATTTCGCGCGCGAGTATCGCGACCTGTTCGGCGAGCTGCCTTCCCAGACGACGCGTCCCGAATGACGCACGCGCACCGCGACGGCGCCGCCGGGCAACGTCGCGGGCCATGCGCGCCACGGTTTGCCGATTTGCGATAGAGGTCCTGAATTTTCGCTGGATAGAGTCCTGTCACCCATATCGACAACCCCATCGATCTGCACTGCGTATCGATGACAACAGAGGGGCGGGACATGAGAATCGGAAGACGACTGGCCGCGGCCGCGGCCACGCTCGGGTGCATGCACGCACACGCGCAGACCTCCGGCAGCGTGACGCTGTACGGCACCGTGGACACCGGCATCATCTACTCGACGAACCAGCAGTTCACGCGCGCCGACGGCAGCACGGGCGGCGGCCATGCGTGGCAGATGGGCGGCGGCAACCTCGTACCGTCGCGCTTCGGTTTCCAGGGGGCCGAGCCGCTCGGCGGCGGGCTCGACGCGGTGTTCACGCTCGAGCAGCAGTTCCTGTCCGCGAACGGGCAGGCGCTGCAGGGCGGCACCGCGTTCAGCCGGCAGGCGTGGGTCGGGCTGCGCCAGGACGGGATCGGCACGCTCGGCCTCGGCCGCCAATACGACTCGTACACGGACATGCTCGGCGCGTATGTGTCGAGCAACAACTGGGCGACACCGTACGGCTCGCACCTCGGCGACGTCGACAACCTGAACGCCGCATTCAACTTCAACAACGCGGTGAAGTTCACCAGCGCCGATTTCAACGGCTTCACGTTCGGCGGCACGTTCAGCTTCGGCGGGCAGGCCGGCGATTTCTCCGCGAAGCGCGGCTATGCGGTGGCCGCGACGTACACGCGCGCGCCGGTGGCGTTCTCGGTCGGCTACCTCGACCTGCACCAGCCGCTCGACGCGGCGCTCGGCGGCGCGAGCGGTTATATCGGCGATTTCGCGTGCAGCAATCCGGGCGCGATGTACTGCCTGCTGCAGGATGCCGGCTCGATGCGCGCGTTCGGTGCGGGCGGGTCGGTCACGTTCGGCGCGGCGACGATCGCGCTCACCTATACGCATACACGCCTCGGCGACAGCCGCTACTTCTCGACCACCGCGCAGCCGCGCACGCAGGCGTTCACGTTCGACATCGGCGAGCTGAACGTCACGTACATGTTCACGCCGGCGCTGCAGGGCGGCATCGCGTACATCTTCAACGCGGCCCATACCGACGGGCGCGGCACGACGCGCTTTCATCAGGTGAATGTCGGCACGAACTACAGCCTGTCGAAGCGCACGGCGCTGTACGCGGTCGCGATCGGCCAGATCGCGAGCGGCACGGGGCTCGGCACCGACGCGAGCGGCAACGCGGTGAACTACGCGCAGATTCCGGTGCTCGCGAACAGCAACTCGAGCCGGCAACTGGCGGTGATGGCCGGGATCCGCGTGAATTTCTGACCGGGGCGGAGGCACGGAGCGGCAGGCGGGGCGGGGAAGCCGGGCACGGCGGCGGCCGTTCCCGCCGCGTGCCATAAATTCGTAACGATCGGCGTGAACAATGGCGTTCGCTTCAGGCGGCCAGAAGCGTCGCCCGCGTTGCACACGTGTGCAATGCCTGGCCGTCCCGCCACCACGCCGAACGAGAGAGACCTCATGACCTTGCTGAGCCGCCTGCGCGCGCTGTCCGCCGCCGTTGCGCTGTCCCTTGCCGCCTCGCACGCCTTCGCGGCGGATCTCGTCATCGCGGGCCGCGACGACATCTACGGCAAGGGGCTGGCCGACGCCGTCGCCGGCTTCAACAAGCTGCACCCGGGCACCGAGATCGAATTGCTCAAGCTGCCGAACGCGAACCTGTACCAGAAGCTCAAGCTGTCGATGCGCGAAGGCACCGGCGCGTACGACCTCGTGATGATGGACGACACGTGGGCGCCCGAATTCATCGGCAACGGCTGGCTGAAGCCGCTGCCGGCATCGCTCGCCGACGCCGACCTCGTGCCGTCCGCCGTCGCGCTCGGCCGCAACGCGGCCGGTGCGCTGTATGCGCTGCCGATCGTCGGCAACGTCGAGATGTTCGCGTACCGCAAGGACCTGCTCGCGAAATACAAGCTGCAGCCGCCGCGCAACTGGGACGACGTGCTGAAGATCGCGCAGACCGTCGGCGGCGCGGACAAGAGCGTGTCGGGTGTCGTGTTCCGCGGGACCAAGGGCAATCCCGTCGTCACAGGCTTCCTGCCGATCCTGTGGGCCTACGGCGGCGACGTGTTCGACCGTGCCGGCAACGTGACGATCGATTCGCGCGAGGCGCAGGCCGCGCTGAAGACCTTTCTCGCGCTGAAGGCATCCGCGCCGAAGGACGTCGATGTCTACGGCGCAGCGGAAGTGCGCGACGCGCTGCAGCGCGGCACGGTCGCGCAGTCGATCGAGGTGTGGCCGGCGTGGGTGCCGGCGCTCGACGATCCGAAGCAGTCGCGCGTGGTCGGGCAGATCGCGCTGCAGCCGCCGCCCGGGCAGACTGCCGGCCCGGCGCCGATGCTCGGCATCTGGCAGATGGGCATTCCGAAGGACGCGCCGCACGCGAAGCTCGCGCAGGACTTCCTCGCGTATCTGACCAACCGCGATACGCAGACGCGCCTCGCCGGCATCGGCATTCCGCCGACCCGCCGCAGCGTGTTCAACGATCCGGCGCTGGTGCGCCAGTATCGCTGGTATCCGGATCAGCTGAAGGCGCTCGAGGCCGGCCGTGCGCGGCCGCGCGTGAAGGACTGGCAGCAGGTCGAGAGCATTCTCGGCGACCAGCTTCAGCTCGCGCTGACGGGGCAGGCCGCGCCCGACGCCGCGCTGCGCCAGGCGCAGCAGAAGATCGCGCAGGCGACGGCCGCGGCCGGCAAGTGACGGCGCACCTCGCGATGTCGTCCAGAACCCGCGCATGAAAGCCTTTGGCCGCAGCCTGCCGTTCGTCGCACTGCTCGGGCCCGCGCTGCTGGTGCTCGCCGCGCTCGCGCTGTATCCGGTCGTGCAGGTGCTGATCGATTCGTTCTGCCACGTCGACTACTCGGCCGGCCGCCGCGCATTCGCGGGGCTCGCGAACTATCGCGCGGTGCTCGGCGACGACGCGTTCACGGCCGGCTTCGGCAACACGCTGCGCTTCACGATCGTCGCGTCGCTCGCCGAAGTCGCGCTGGGTTTCGGCCTTGCGCTGCTATTCGTGCGCGCGTTTCCGGGGCGGCGCATCGCGCTGCCGCTCGCGATCCTGCCGATGATGCTGTCCACGCTCGTGTGCTCGGCGATCTGGCGCAACTGGCTCAACTTCGACGGCTTCCTGAACGCGCTCCTCGCGGCGTTCGGCGTCGAAGGCGTGCGCTGGCTGTCCGATCCGCATCTCGCGTTGTGGTCGCTCGCGCTCGTCGACGTGTGGCAGTGGACGCCGATGGCCTTCCTGATCGTGCTGGCCGGGTTGCAGTCGATCCCGCAGGAACTGTACGAAGCCGCGCGCACCGACGGCGCGAGCGAGTGGCAGTGCCTGCGCGACATCACGCTGCCGCTCGCGGCGCCGCAGATCGGCCTCGCGCTGCTGCTGCGCTCGATCGACACGTTCAAGCTGTTCGACAAGGTCTATGCGCTGACGGGCGGCGGCCCCGGCAACGCGACGCAGACGCTGTCGACCTACATCTACGACACGGGCTTCCGCTTCTTCAACGTCGGGCCGGCGAGTGCCGCGTCGGTGCTGATGCTCGCGGCGTCCGCGCTGCTGGTCTCGGGGTACGTATGGCAGACGGTTCGCAAGCGGCGCGCATGACGGCGCAATCCGCAGGCATTTCGCGCGCGCGAACGGGCGCCGCATTCGGCCGCGCGCTGCCGTGGGCGCTGCGCATCGCCGCGCTCGCGCTGTTGCTGCTGCCGTGCCTGTGGATGGCCGGCGCGGCCTTCATGCCGACGCTCGAACGTCTCGATCATCCGCTGCGGATCTGGCCGGCCGCGCCGACCTTCGCGCATTTCGCATCGGTATGGTCCAACGGCATCGGCGCGCCGCTCTTCAATTCATTGCTGGTCGGCTTCGGCACGACGCTGCTCGCGCTGGCGCTCGCGTTTCCGGCCGCATACGCGCTCGTGCGGCTGCGCTTTCCGGCGCGGCTCGACCTGCTGTTCCTGATGCTCGTGCTTGCGTTGAAGCTGATGCCGCCGATCACGATCGCGGTGCCGCTGTTCGCGCTCGCGAAACGGCTGCACCTGCTCGATTCGACGCCCGGCCTGATGCTCGCATATCAGATCTATGCGCTGCCGATGGCGATCTGGATGCTGCTCGCGTTCGTGCGCGACGTGCCGATCGAATACGAGGAAGCGGCCTGCATCGACGGCGCGGGGCTGGCTCGACGGCTCGTGCAGATCGTGCTGCCGCTGTGCGCGCCGGGCCTGATCGCGACCGCGATCTTCGTGTTCATCGCCGCTTGGAACGAATTCCTGATCGCGCTGCTGTTCGTGTCGACGCCGAGCCGCTTCACGCTGCCGCTCGCGATTGCCGGCTACGTGACGGAGAACGGGATCGACTGGGGCGACCTGATGAGCGCGGGGCTGATGGCGTCGCTGCCCACGCTGGCCGTGGCCGGCTATGTGCAGCGTTACCTGTTGCGCGGATTCGCGGGCGGGTTGAAGTGACGCCGATGCAGGGCGGCGGTGCGCCGCGCGGCAGGCGCCGCTGCGCGCTCGCGCCTGTCATGCATCACGTTGGCACGCGCGTGCGCATCGCACGTCGCTACGCCGGACGGCCGACGCAGCTGTGACGAACGACGCAGGTCACCGGCACGACCCGCGTGCGCGATGCGCCGGCGAACGCCTGCATCCGCTCGGCGAGCATGTCGACGGCCGCGTTCGCGAGGCCTTGCGTATCCTGACGGAGCGTCGTCAGCGCATAGCCGTCGAATGCGGCGGCAGGAATGTCGTCGAAGCCGATGACGCGCAAGTCGTCCGGCACGCGCAGCCCGAACTGCTGGCGCGCGGTGTCGATCAAGCCCAATGCGAGCAGGTCGGACGAGCAGAACACGCCGTCCGGAACGGTGTCGCCGGACAGCAGATGCCGTGCCGCTTCGACACCGCATGCGTATGTGTCGGACGGCGTGTCCTGAATCCGTACGCTTGCAGCGCCATCGGTATCGCCGTGACGACGCAGCGCTTCGACGAACGCAGCGGCACGCGCGTCCGCACTGTAGCTCGCGTTGCGCGGCCCGACGAACGCGACCCGGCGCGCGCCCGCCTGCGCGAGCATTCGCGCGGCATGCGCGGCGCCCGCCGCGTTGTCGCTCACGACGATATCCGCGCCCGGCAGATTCGCGTCGCGGTTGATCATCACGACCGGGATCCGGTGTTCGAGATACTGCTGCGCCACCGACAGCGGCGGCGACGCGGACGTCATCACGAGGCCCGCGATCCGGTAGCTGAGCAACTGTTCGAGCGATTGCCGGACCTGGCGCGGGTCTTCCGCATTGGTCACGAGCGGCGTGAGCGCGCGCTGCCCGAGCGCGGCCATCAGGTCCGACAGCAGCCGCGCGCGAAACGGATTCTCGAACCCGGCCGTCACGACGCCGATCATGCTGCTGCGCTGCGTGATCATGTCGCGCGCGATCAGGTTGACCTGGTAGCCGAGCGCGCGCGCGGCGGCCATCACGCGCTCACGGGTTTGCGGTGCGATGCTCGCCGTCGGCGAGAATGCACGCGACACCGCGGAGCGCGATACGCCGGCGCGCGCCGCGACATCCGACGCCGTCACCCACGGTTTTCTTTCCTTGTCATTCATCGATTCATGATTCCTTCGAGCCACGATACGTGCACGCCGCCTGCCGACTGGATGTCGGCGCTCGACGACGCGCGGCCGCTGCATACGCTGACCCTACCGGGCAGCCATGACACCTGTGCGTATACGGTCGACGATGCGCTCGTGCGCACGCAACGTGCGCCGCTCGACGCGCAGCTCGCGCACGGCGTGCGGCTGCTCGACATCCGCTGCCGGCACGTGCGCGACGCGTTCGACATTCATCATGGCGGCATCGCGCTCGGCATGACGTTCGACGACGTGCTGGCCGATTGCATGCGTTTTCTCGACGAACATCCGCGCGAATGCATCGTGATGTCGGTGAAGGACGAATGGCCGGCGCACGCGTGCACACGCAGTTTCGATGCGACGTTCGATGCGCATCGCGCGCGGCATCCGCGGCTGCGCTGGCATGCCGGCGGCACGCTGCCCGCGCTCGGCGACGTGCGCGGCGCGATCGTGCTGCTGCGGCGCTTTCGAAGCAGCCGGCCGCTCGGCATCGACCTGACCGCGTGGCCCGACAACGCGACGTTCACGATCGATCATCCCGACGGCGCGTTCGTGATCCAGGACGAATATCGCGTGCCGGTGGCGGCATCGATCGGCTGGAAGTGGCGTGCGATCGACGCGCTGCTGACGGACCTGCCGTCGCCGGACAGTGGCCGCTGGGCGATCAACTTCTGCAGCGGGACCGGCATGGGCGCGAATCCGTCGGTGGTTGCCCACGGCGACGGCAGGGTGCAGGGCATTCATGCGCGGCTGGCCGCACGGCTGCGCGAGCAGCGCGGCCCGTGCGGCGCGATGCTGCTCGATTTCTGCGATGACGACGATTGGGCGCTGGTGCGCGCGCTGATCGCGTGCAATGACCATGCGCCGGTGCCGGGTGCGTGGCGCAAGGCGTTTCGCTGTTAGCGAAGATGGGCGGTGAAGAATGCGAGTGCCTTGGCATCGAGCATCGCGTGGAATGCCGCGCGGTCGAACCCCTTCGCATCGGTGCAGATTTCAGGCGAGTCGTGCGCCAGTTGTTCGGGGCACGGCGCGAGAAATGCGAAGTGCGCGGAATTCGGCACGACGTGGAATTCCGGCCGTTGCGGCAGCAGGCCGGCCAGCGCGGGGATCGTTTCCGGCTCCACGCCGTCGCCGCCCGCTTCGGACGCCCAGAGCTGGATCGGCGCGTGCACGTCCTTCAGCGTTTCGGCGGTCGGGAATTCGTCGAGCGGGTCGGCGAGCACGTAGGCCTTGATCCTCGGATCGTGCGTCAGCGGTTGGCGCGGCAGGTCGTGGTCGCGGATCTGTTTGCAGATCGGCCAGGTCGGGTCCGGGCAGGCCACGTGCGCATGCACGAAATCCGGATTCGCGCCGGCCAGCACGAGGCCCGTATAGCCGCCGCGCGAGAAGCCGAAGAAGCCGATCCGCGCGGGATCGACATGCGCGGCATCGGGCGCGTTGGCCAGCATGTAGTCGATCAGGCGCTTGATGTCCGCCGGCCGCTCGGCAAATTCCCGCAGGTCGGCCGCTTGGCTCATGTCGGCATGCGTGTCGCCGGGATGATTGATCGCCGCGACGACGAAGCCGGCGTCGGCGAGCGTTTCGGCGAGGTCGTGATGGCCGAAGTACGTGCCGGCGTGACCGTGCGAGATCACGACGAGCGGCAGCTTGTCGCCGACGGTCGGGCAGTCGCGTTGCCCTTTCAGCAGGAACGGGCCGATCGTGAGCGATTGCGCGGGTGTCGCGCAGGGCGTCCAGATGGCCGCGCGCAGCTCGGGGCCGGCCGCGTCGGCCGGGATGCTGACGAACTTGACGCCGGCCGCGTGCGCGAGCGTGGCGGACAGGCAGAGCAGGGCAGCCGATAGCCAGGCTTTCATGGTGCATCCCTCCGGGACACTGAGCAGACTGCCGTTGCGGATCGCCGGTCGGGCGCCGGCGTGCGATTGCACAGGTATGAAGATCAGTGTGCGTCACCGATCGTGATGCAGAAATGCAGCCGGTCGGTCGTTGCGTGGTATTCGTTGTGCCACGCCTGCGCGTCGGACGTCATCGTGCTGCGGCAGAACGCGGCAGCATCCGCCAGCGGCCAGTCCGCAAGGCACACGGTGCCCTGCGGTGCGCTGCCGTGTCCGACCCGCCCGTCGGCGGTCAGGACCCAGCCTTCCCATCCGTAGATCGGAATGCGATGACGCACGCAATAATCGATGCATTCGAGCGCGGCGTCGAGCGGAAGCACGATCTCGCGACCGGAAATCGATTGCGCGGCGAGAGCGGCAGGAATCTTCCCGAGTTGCGAC
The DNA here is from genome assembly GCF_024704855.1 of Burkholderia sp. HAN2018. Classification (NCBI taxonomy): domain Bacteria; kingdom Pseudomonadati; phylum Pseudomonadota; class Betaproteobacteria; order Burkholderiales; family Burkholderiaceae; genus Burkholderia; species Burkholderia sp. HAN2018. The sequence continues at coordinate 9,373 of NZ_QOBB01000104.1, forward strand.
ATGACGGGCGGCAGGGGGCGGTGTGGCGCGGGACCGGCGGGCTACCGCGTCGCGATTGCCACTGCCGCACCGGCCATTGCGGTCGCGCTCGTGCGGTTCGCGATTCGTTTCGCGCGCGCCGAAGTGAGAAAAACCCGCGCGCGCGCCGCGAGCAGCGACCAGAAGCAGTCGGTGAGGATCAGCACCGCGAGCATCGTGCCGACGAGTTCGGCCCACGCGAGAACGCCGACGTGCGTCAGATCGACGATGGTCGGCAGCAGCGCGAGATAGAACAGCATGATCTTCGGATTGCCGAGCGTGACCAGCATGCCCGCGACGAACATGCGCCACGGCGACTGGCCGCGGGGCAGGTCGTCCGCGCCCGTCCCGGTCGGGGCGGTCCACATCTTCCAGGCAAGGAACAGCAGGTATGCGACGCCGAGCAGCTTCAGCACGATCAGGCCCGTCTCGAACGTGCGCGCGAACGCGGACAGCCCCGCGACCGCGAGCGTGAGCCACAGCGCTTCGCCGAGCCACATCGCCGCGAGGAACGGCAGCACGTCTCGCACGCCGTTCGTCAGCACGCGCGCGACAAGCGCGGCGACGCTCGGCCCGGGCGTGCCGGCGGTGACGAGCAGGGCGAAGGCGAAGACGGCGAGTGCGGACAACGTCATGACGGGCCTCGTGGGTGGGGCGTTCGAAACGTATGAAGTTTCGATTATAGTGACGGCCGTTCCAGACTGCCTGCCTGAATTGCCGCAATGACCGCATCGATCCTGATTCGCCCCGCCACGCGGGAAGACGCGGCCGCAATGGCCGCCGTGGAAGTCGCCGCCGCGCAGCGGTTTCGCGCCATCGGCATGACCCACATCGCCGAAGCCGAGCCGACCGATACGGCTGCCGTGCTCGCGCGCATCGATGGCGGCCGCGCGTATGTGGCGGTCGATATGCAAGGGGCGTGCGTCGGGTTCGCGTTCTACCGGCTGCTCGATGCACAGCGGTTGTATCTGGAGGAACTGGATGTCGCGCCGTCGCATGCCGGACAGCGGATCGGCGCGCGCCTGATCGAACAGGTGAGCGCGCGCGCCGCGCAGGAAGGCCTCGCGGAGGTCGTGCTGTCGACGTTTCGCGATGCGCCGTGGAATGCGCCGTATTACGCGCGCCTGGGTTTCAGCATCGTCGACGATGCCACGCTCGACGACACGCTGCGGGCGATCCGCGCGCACCACGTCGCGCTCGGGCTCGACGAGACGCAGCGCGTGTTCATGCGGATGCGCGTCCCGGGCTGACGCAGTCGCGGCGAGTTGCGGTGCGGGCAGCGCGACCGGGTGTCAGCGCAATGCCCGGCTTCCGGTCACCGGCAGCGACGCGAACGCGGCCTCCACGTGCGCCAGAAAATCGGACGCGGGCCGCGTCAGTTGCAGGCCGGGCGGCGTGAGCCGGTACAACTGAAGCGGTGGCGGCGACATCGGCAATGGCAGCGGCGTCAGCTTCTGGCCGAACACGGTTTCCGCGAGCGACAGCCGGGTCCACGAGAAAATCGCATCGTTGGTCATGAGCAGGCTGTAGAACAGCGCATACGACGTGCAGCGCGTGATACAGCGCGGCGGGGGCAGGCCCGCGTGTTCATGCAGGTCGCGGATATAGGTGGGGAAGTTGTCGCTGGCGTCGGCGTGGATCCATTCCGCGTCGCGCAGCGCCTCGAGCGATGTCGCGCCCGCGAAGCGCCCGTTTTCGCGGGTGACGAACGCGGTGTCGAACGTGCGGATCGCCCTGATGTCGACCGACTCGGCAATGGGGCCCGTGACGGCGACGAAGGCGAGATCGAGCGTGCGATTGCGCAACTGTTCCGTGAGCAGGTTGAACGTCAGTTCCCGAAGTTCGCATTCGACGTTCGGCCAGTGGCGGCGGAAGGCGGCGTAGGCTTCCGCAAAGCCCGTCACCGCGACGATCGGCGTGAAGCCGATCACGAGCCGCCCGTCACGCAGCCCCTTCATGTGCGCCATGTCCTCGCTCGCCCGTTCGAGCTCGCGCACGACGGCCTGGGCGCGCCCGAGCAGTGCGTCGCCTTCCGGCGTCGGCACCACGCCCCACGGTTTGCGCTCGAGAAGCGTCACGCCGAACTCGTTTTCCAGTTCCTGGATCGCCTTGCTGATGGCCGGCTGCGTGACGTGCAGGGCCCTGGCCGCCGCCTTGATGCTGCCGGCCGTCGTGACCGCGACGAGTGCGCGCAATTGATGGATTTTCATGATGCGGAAGATATTACCAAAAGTTATCCGCATCAAAATTCGTGAGTTTTTTGACCCGAAACGCGTCTTTATGCTTGGCCGGGACGGTCGCGAGGCGGCCGATTCCACGGAGCCATCCATGACGCAGAACCTTGCTCACGTACTCGCGGCGATTCGCGAGTCGGAGTCCCGATTCGTTGCGATCCGCCACGACATCCACGCCCATCCCGAACTCGGTTTCGCCGAGACCCGCACCGCGCAGCTCGTCGCCGAACAACTGGCCACATGGGGCTACGACGTGACGACGGGGGTGGGAGGCACCGGCGTCGTCGGCCAGTTGCGGCGCGGCGCGTCGGTGCGCACGCTCGGCCTGCGCGCCGACATGGATGCGCTGCCGATCGAGGAGGCGACGGGGCTGCCGTATGCGAGCACGGTTGCACGCACGATGCACGCATGCGGTCACGACGGCCACACGGCGATCTTGCTCGCCGCCGCCCACTATCTTGCCGAACAGGGCCGTTTCGACGGCACGCTCAACGTGATCTTCCAGCCGGCCGAGGAAGGGCTCGGTGGCGCAAAGCGGATGATCGACGACGGCCTGTTCGAACGTTTCCCGTGCGAACGCGTGTATGCGCTGCACAACGCGCCGGGCGTGCCGGTCGGCCATTTCGCGTTGCGCTACGGGCCGATGATGGCGTCGTCCGATTCGGTGACGATCACCGTGACGGGCAAAGGCGGGCATGGTGCGATGCCGCAGCTCGCGAGCGACCCGATCGTCGCGGGCGCGCAAATCGTGACCGCGCTGCAATCGATCGTTTCCCGCAACGTCGATCCGCTGAAGCCGGCCGTCGTGACCGTCGGCACGTTCCATGCGGGCACTGCCCCGAACGTGATCCCGGAAACGGCGACGTTGCAGTTGTCCGTGCGCGCGCTCGACGCGACGACGCGCGACGAAATCGAGGCGCGGATCCGCCGCATCGTCGACGCGCAGGCGCAGGCGTTCGGGATGACCGCGCAGATCGAATACCGGTCGATCTCGCGTGTCGTGGACAACGACCGTGCGGCGTCGGATCTCGCGGTGGAGACGATCGCGGCGCTGGCCGGCGAAGGCGCGCTCACGCTGTTGCCCGATGGCGTGATGGGCAGCGAGGATTTCTCGTGGATGACCGAATGCGCACCGTGTTGCTACGTGCTGGTCGGCAATGGCGTCGATTCCCGGGGCGGATGTTCGGTGCACAACCCGCATTACGACTTCAACGACAGCGCGCTGAGCTGGGGGGCAGCCTATTTCGCCGGGATTGCCGAACGCTTCCTGAAGATGGACTGACGAAGGCGCAAAGGAGACGCGCTGGCCGGATCTGGGTTGACTTGACGATGAGGATGACGAATGAAAAAGCGATTTGCACTAGGCGCGGCCTGTCTCGCGTTCGGCGCCGGCAACGCGCGCGCCGTGCCCTATCAGGACGTGTTGCTGGCGGCGGTGCCCGAGTACAACGGCAGGATGACGGAGGGAGTCGCGCTGTATGGTTCGCTCGACATGGGGATCAACTACCAGACGGTCGGCGGCCGTTCGCTGTGGCAGACGCAGAGCGGCGGCGAGTGGACCTCCAAATTCGGCTTCTTCGGCCGCGAGAACCTCGGTGGCGGCTGGCGCGCCGAGTTCAACCTCGAAAGCGGTTTTCTCGCGAACAGCGGTGCGCAGCAGGATGCGCAATCGACGTACAACAGGCAATCGTGGGTCGGCCTGTCGTCGGACAGCTACGGCCGGTTGCGTCTCGGCAAGCAGATCGGCACGGCGCTGCCGCTGTTCATCGACGTGTTCGGCACGGTGGGCACGAACTCGGTCTATACGTGGCTGGGCGCGGCAGCCGTGCAGACGAGCCGCGGCGTCGGCTACAACTCGGACCTCGGGCCGGGGGCGACGCAATTGCCGGCGCGCGTCGACAACGCCATCACGTACCGTACGCCGATCGTCGCGGGCACCACGTCGCTGATGCTGATGTTTGCGCCGAGCAACGTGGCCGGGCGGGCACCCGTGGCGTCCGCGCAAGGCGCGCTGCTGCAGTGGTACAACGGCACGACCTATCTGGCCGCGAGCTACAACCAGGTGTGGGGCGTCAACGGGGCGAGCACCGTGCGCAACGACCTGTACGGGCTCGGCGCCGTCTATGACACCGGGCGGATCGTGCTGTCCGCATCGTTCAACCAGTACGCGCCGAAGCTGGCCGGCGACGGCATTGCGCGCGTCTACACGCTCGGCGCGATCGTGCCGTTCGGCGTCAATGCGATTCGCGCGTCGGTTGTCTATCGCGATACGTCGGGTGTGCGCGACGCGGCCGGCCAGCCGGCCAGGGATTCGGCACTCGGTGCGATGCTGGGCTACGACTACCTGCTGTCGAAACGCACGGGCCTCTATGCGCGTGCGGGGTTCATCCGCAACTATGGCATCTCGACGGTGTTGCTGAACGGCAATCCGCTGCCGACCGAACCGGGCGGAACGACACCGCGCACCGGGACGACACCCGTGACACTGTCGCTCGGCATGTATCACAACTTCTGAACGGGAATTTTCGATGCATACCCTGAATCGCACGGCCGCTGCGCCGGTCGAATCCGGGCCGCGCGTAACGCGCCGCACGGTCGTTGCGGCCGCACTCGGCAACGGGCTCGAATTCTTCGACTTCACCGTCTACAGTTTCTTCGCCGCATTGATCGGCAAGCTGTTCTTTCCCGCGTCGAGCGATGTGGGCGCGCTGATGCTGTCGCTCGCGACGTTCGGTGTCGGGTTCGTCGCACGGCCGCTCGGCAGCGTCGCGATCGGCGCCTATGCGGACCGGGCCGGCCGCAAGCCCGCGCTCGTGCTGACGGTCGCATTGATGGCGCTTGGCACCGGGATCATCGGCTTCGCGCCGACCTATGCGCAGATCGGCATCGCCGCGCCGCTGCTGATCGTCATCGGGCGTTTGCTGCAGGGCTTTTCGGCGGGTGGCGAAGTGGGGGCCGCGACGACCCTGCTGATGGAGTCGGGTGACACCGGCCGGCGCGGCGAGCGGGTGAGCTGGCAGATGGCGAGCCAGGGCGGTGCGACGCTCGTCGGCGCGTTCGTCGCGCTGACGCTGTCGCGCGCACTGCCGCCCGACGCGCTGCACGCGTGGGGGTGGCGCGTCCCGTTCGTGCTCGGTCTGCTGATCGGCCCGGTCGGCTTTTACCTGCGGCGCCATCTGGACGATACGCTGCCGCACGCAGCGGCCGGCGCACCGCGCGAGCGTGCGCGCATTCCGTGGCGGCAGGTCGCGGCCGGCACGCTGCTCGTGATCGGCGGCACGTCGACCACCTATACGATCGTGTTTTTCCTGCCGTCGTTCCTGACGCTGACCGTCGGCATGCCGGCATCGGTGTCGCTGCTGTCGGGCTGCGCGGCAGGTGCAGTGCTGCTGCTCGGTTCGCCGTTCGCGGGGCGGCTCGCGGATCGCGTGCGTCGTCGCAAGCGGCTGGTGGGCGTGACGTGCGTCGCTTCAGCCGTGCTCGTGCTGCCAGCGTTTTACGCGATGAAGATGTGGCCGTCGGCGGGCACCGCGGTTGCGGTCGTGATCGTGCTGATCGGCTTGATGACGCTGTCGAGTCCCGCCGGCTTCGTGATGATCCTCGATGCGTTTCGGCCCGAGGTGCGGGCGATGTCGCTGGGGATGATCTATGCGCTCGGCGTGACGATTTTCGGCGGGTTCGCGCAACTGATCGTCGGCGCGATGTGGCGCGCGACCGGCAGCTTTTACGCGCCTGCGTGGTATGTGCTGGGATGCAGCGTCGCGAGTCTGGCCGGTCTGGCGCTGTTCGCGGAAGCGTCCGACGTGGAAGGCAGGCGGTGAACGGGAGGGGCGGACACGTGACGTGCCCGCCCTGGGGATGGTGTGCGCGACGAACGGACGGACGGGGCCTCTCCGTTCATCGCGCGTGCGCTGTCGCGCAATCAGGCCGCGTCGCTCAGCGCCGGGTAATCGGTATAACCCGTTTCGCCTTCCGCGTAGAACGTCTCCGGCACCGGCTGGTTGAGCGGTGCGCCGAGTTCGAGGCGGCGCGGCAGGTCCGGGTTCGCGATGAACAGCTTGCCCCATGCGATTGCGTCGGCGTTGCCGCTGGCGAGCGCGGCTTGCGCGGTGTCGAGCGTGAACTGCTCGTTGGCGATCAGCGGGCCGCCGAACGCTTCCTTCAGGCGCGGGCTCAGGTGGTCGCCCGAATACGATTCGCGCGTGAAGATGAACGCGATCTTGCGGCGGCCGAGTTCGCGCGCGACATAGCCGAACGTTGCCGCCGGATCGGAATCGCCCATCGTGTGCGCGTCACCGCGCGGTGCGAGGTGCACGCCGACACGGCCGGCGCCCCACACGTCGATCGCGGCGTCGACCACTTCGAGCAGCAGGCGCGCGCGGTTCTCGATCGGGCCGCCGTACGCATCGGTGCGGTGGTTGGTGCTGTCCTGCAGGAACTGGTCGAGCAGGTAGCCGTTCGCGCCGTGGATCTCGACGCCGTCGAAGCCGGCGGCCTTCGCGTTCTCGGCACCCTTGCGGTACGCGGCGACGATGCCCGGGATCTCGTCGAGTTCGAGTGCGCGCGGCGTCACGTACGGACGCTGCGGACGCACGAGGCTCACGTGGCCACCCGCGGCGATTGGGCTCGGTGCGACCGGCAGGTCGCCGTTCAGGAACACCGGGTCGGAGATCCGGCCGACGTGCCAGAGCTGCAGCACGATGCGCCCGCCGGCCGCGTGCACGGCCTGCGTCACCTGCTTCCAGCCTTCGACCTGTTCGTCGGACCAGATGCCGGGCGTGTCGGCATAACCGACGCCCTGCGGCGTGACCGACGTCGCTTCGGTAATGATCAGGCCGGCCGATGCGCGCTCGCGGTAATAGCGCGCCATCAGCGCATTCGGCACGCGCGTCGTACCCGCACGAGCGCGGGTGAGCGGCGCCATCACGATGCGGTTCGGCAGGGTCAGGTCGCCGAGGGTAACGGGGTCGAACAACGTTGGCATGGCAGATAACCTCTTCACTAAGGGCGGGAACTCCGTCGCGTCATGTGCGGCGGCGGCCCGCATGGCCGGTTCGGCCGTTGGCTAGAGTTCGCGGCGCAATGCGTCGTGAAATGCGTCGATGACGGCCTCGTTGCGCTGGAAAAACGCCCACTGGCCGATCCGCGTCGACGTCACGAGCCCCGCGCGCTGCAGCGTCGCGAGGTGTGCGGAGACGGTCGATTGCGACAGCCCGCAGCGCGCGTCGATCTGGCCCGCGCAGACGCCGTGTTCATACGGCAGCGTCTGGTTCGGGAAATGCACGTCCGGCGTTTTCAGCCAGGCGAGGATTTCCCGGCGCACGGGGTTCGAGAGCGCTTTCAGGATCGCTTCGATGTCGAGTTCGGTCGGCATGGACAGGTTTGGCGTTTCGCTCGGGTAACGAGGTATCGTCGATGGGCGAATCTTATATCGGAACTTGACGATATGTTTGAAAGCATTGCCGGCAATAGGGTTGATAGCGAAGGGCGATTGCGGGGACAGAGCAAGACGACCGCGAAGGACGCGGAGCGGAGCCGCCGTCCCGCCACGCGCCATCCGGCCCTCAGTCGGACACGTCGATGATCTCGTACCTTCCCGGTGTCGCATCGACGTGCGCGAGCGTATCGAGCATGCGTATCGCGGGCGGGGAGCCGCGAGCTTCGGCAACTCGAGCAGCGCCTCGTCGCTGGATCTTCCCGGGCGCACCACATTGCGCATCCTGTGGGATGCTACGCGGCGAGGCGCGACCCGGACGGGTTCGACGCGGCCGATCGCGAGCCATCCGGCCAGGCGCGCCGATCGATCGACGCGCGCGTGCGCATCGCAACGTCATGCCGGTTCGTCCATCGCGCACGAACCGATTTTTTGCGGAGTCCTTTCATGTCTGTTCGGGCCGTCATCTTCGATTTCGATCTGACGCTGGCGGATTCGTCCGCCGCGATCGTCGCGTGCACGGAGTACGCGTTGCATCAGCTGGATGCCGCCGGCGCGACACCGGCGCAGATCGCGGCCGTGATCGGGCTGCCGCTGCACGAGATGTTCCGCTCGCTGACGGGCGAAACCGAGCCGGCGCGGGCCGACGCGTTCGCGCGTCACTTCGTGGTGCGGGCCGACGAGATCATGGTGCGCGGCACGCGCATCTATCCCGAGGTGCCGCCCCTGCTCGCGCGTCTGCGCGAGCAGGGTCTCGCGGTCGCGATCGTTTCGTCGAAGTTTCGCTACCGGATCGAGGCGATCCTTGCGCTGAACCAGTTGCAATCGCTCGTCGACGTGCTGATCGGCGGGGAAGACGTGCAGCGTCACAAGCCCGATCCCGAAGGGCTCGTGCTGGCGTTGGCGCGGCTTGGCTTGCCGGCTCGTTCGGCGATCTACGTGGGCGACCACGCGGTGGACGCGCAGGCGGCCGAGCGCGCCGGCGTGGCGTTCGTCGGCGCGGTGAGCGGGATGACGTCGTTCGACGGATGGGCACGTGCGGGCAGGCAGGCGGTCGCCAACCATATCGGCGAACTGGACGCGATCGTGCAGCGGATGCGGCGCGACTCGTCCGCGGCATCGGGCTGACACGCCCCCGGGCGGCGCCCGCGCCGATGCGCCGCGGGTAGCGTTGCGCCTATTGCCGAGGCGGGAATCGCGGTGTCGAGCACACGTTCACCGCCGAGGGTGGTCGCAACCGCTGCGCCGGCGAGCGGGTCGTCGACGATTCGCTCTGCTACGATCCTCAACACCATGCGCCCGGTGCGGAGATCGGCACGCTGCCCGATTCGCGGCGCGTGCCGGTGTTCGACTACCCGGCCACCGGCGACGGATTTTGCGACCCTCGCCGTTAAAGTCATATCCGCCACTCGATCCGTCGCCATGTCACTCATTTCCGTCGCCTTCGCCAACCTCCGGTTCTCGCGCGTGCTGCCGGCCGCCCGAACGCTGTCATGCGCCGTTTCGCTCGCGGCAGCCTGTGTCGCCGTCGGCATGCCGGGCGGCGCGCGTCCGGCCGAAGCCGCCACGCTCACGCAGCGCGAACGCCTCGAGGCGCCGGTCAAGGCCGTCGCCGGCCAGCGCGTGGCCGTCGATACGCCGCGGGGCAATGCGGTGCTGCCCGTCTACGCCGATCGTCCGCTCGACCAGCCCGCGCCCGATGTCACGCGGGTCTTCGTCGTGATTCACGGCACGCTTCGCAATGCCGACGCGTACTACGCATCGGGGCGCAAGGTCGTCGAAAAGGCCGGTGCGGCCGGCAAGGGCACGATGGTCGTCGCACCGCAGTTCCTGACGCGCGCCGATACGCGCGCGTTTTCGTTGCCCGCGCAAACGCTCGCCTGGACGCAGGAAGGATGGAAGGGCGGCGACGCGGCCCGTCAGCCGGGGCCGATCAGTTCGTTCACCGCGCTCGACGCATTGCTCGCGCATTTCGCCGACCGCAGCCTGTATCCCGCGTTGTCGAGCGTGGTCGTGATCGGCCATTCCGCCGGCGCGCAGTTGCTGCAGCGCTATGCGGTGGCCGGGCACGAAGGCGACGCGCTGGTACGGGCCGGCATCGCCGTGCGTTATGTGGTCGCGAACCCGTCGAGCTATCTGTATTTCGACGACGAACGGCCGGACGGCCAGGCGATCGCAGGCGGCACCTGCCCGCGCGCGAACGAGTGGAAATACGGGCTGGAGTCGGCGCCGCCCTATGTCGCGTCGCAGGACGTGCGCGCACTCGAAACGCGCTACGTGGCGCGTCATGTCGTGTACCTGCTCGGGCAGGCCGACACGAACCCTTACACGCACTTCATCGACCGTTCGTGCGCGGCGATGGCGCAAGGCCCGTACCGGCTCGCGCGCGGGCTCGCGTATTTCGACTACCTGAAAAAGCGGCATCCGGACGATCTCGCGCAGCAGGTCGTCGAAGTGCCGGGCGTCGGGCACGACAATCTCGGCATGTTCACGTCCGCCTGCGGGCTCGCCGTGCTGTTCGGGCAGGCGTTGCCGCAATCGTGTCCGGTCGTCGCCGGTACCGCGCCGGCCGTGCGCGCGGAATTGCCGTAAGCCGTCGTGCCGTCGTGCGATAACCGCCGCGTCGACGATCGAACGGAGGCCGAGCGCGCGTGATTTCTCCATGCTGCCGGCGCGCGATGGCGGCGCCGCGCGTCAGGCCGGTGTTCCGGCGCCCGGCGCCGCGTCCGGGTCGAATACCGTCAGCCCTTCCGTCGGGTCCGTCGGCAGCTCCCACGGACGTGCGGCGATCGCCCGCCGCGCGGCGTCGTAACCGGCCTGCCGGCGGGCCGCGATGCCGGCCGGCGTGAAATCGATGTCCTTCAGCTGATTGTCGCTGGCGAGGCGCGGCGCCGCGAGCTTGACCAGGTGCATCGTGGTTTCGCATCCCCACGCGGCGAGCCGGCGCACGGCCGGCGACGCGCGTTCGGCTTCCGGCACGTGGCGGGCCAGTTCGCGGATCACGTGGCGCAGCCGGTGAATCTGCTGCTGGCGCGCGATGTGGCTGTCGGTGCGGCTCGCGTACTGGATGTCCTTCTGTCGCTCCGACACCTGCCAGATGCTCTCGGGCTCGGGGCCGGCCGGATTCCACATCTGCACCGAGAAGATGATCGAGCTGCGGCGCGGATTGTCGTCGAGCACGACCTCGACCGGCGTATTCGAATACACGCCGCCGTCCCAGTAAGGCTCGCCGTCGATCCGTATCGCCGGAAACGCGGGCGGCAGCGCGCCCGAGCTCATGATGTGCTCGATCTCGAGCCGCGTATCGCGCGAATCGAAATAGCGCATCGTGCCGGTGCACGCATTGACCGCGCTGACGGTCAGGCGCGGGTGGCCCGCGTTCAGCAGGTCGGGGTCGATCAGCGACGCGAGTGTGTCGCGCAGCGGTGCGATCCGGTAATACGACGCGCGATCGACGCCGAGGCGCACCATCGGCCCGAGCCACGAGGCCGGATTGGGCTGGAAGAATCCCGCGATGCCGCCGCCGATGATCATCAGCTCGGCCAGCATCCGGTCCCAGCCGGGCACCAGCGGCGGGACGTCGAAACGGGTTCGTTCGGTCACGCGCCGCCAGAACGCCGACAGCTTGTCGTAACGCTGCTCCGGCGGATTCCCGGCGATCAGCGCCGCGTTGATCGCACCGATCGACGTGCCGACCACCCAGTCGGGCCGGATCCCGGCTTCGTCCATCGCCTGAAAGACGCCGAGCTGGAACGCGCCCAGTGCGCCGCCGCCCTGGAGCACGAGCACGACTTGTCCGGGGAGGTTCATGCGTGTCGGTTCGCTCGCGGTCATGGCTCGCCTCGCTGCGTGTGAAGGTGGGTCGGAACCGAATGGCTCGATTCAGTGTAGGCGATGGCCGGCGGAGATCGCGCGCCGCGCAACGGCGATTCGCGCCTGCTTCGCCGGTCGCTTCCGGCGCCTTCGGGGCGGTGGTCGGCGCGCGCGCCGTGCTTCGCGGTGCATCCGCGCGCGACCCGCGTCACGCGTCCGGGTAAGGCGTGCCGTCCTTGTGCAGGAACCGGCCGTCGCGGCTCGGGCTCATCATGTCGATGTCGGCGCAGGTGATCACGTCGTCCGGCGAACGCGAGCCGACTTCGAGATAGACGGCAACCGCGTCCGACCGGTTGACCAGGTGATGACCGTTGCCCGAGTTCTTCGGAAACGCCGCGCAGTCGCCCGCGCGCAGCACGGTTTCGCCGCCGTCCTCGATCATCACGAGTTCGCCTTCGAGCACGTAGACGAATTCGTCTTCGTCGGAATGCCAGTGGCGCTGCGCCGACCAGCCGCCCGGCGGCACGCGCATCAGGTTGACGCCGAAATCGCGCAACCCGCCGGCGTCGCCGACGCGCTGGCGGATGCGCTGCGCGCACGGCGCGTCGAACGGCCGCGGATAGCCGCTGCCGCGGCGTTCGGGCACGGCGTTGAGGTCGATCCTGGGCATGGGCGGCTCCGTCGGCCACGCGGGCGAATGGGATGCGGGCATTGTAGGCGCCGCTGCCCGCCATTCGTCCGCGCGTGTCGTGGTGCGCCGCGTCATTCCACCGTGATGGTCTCCTTCATGTACGGGTGAATCCCGCAGAACACCTTGTAGACGCCCGGCTTGTCGAAGCGGAACGAGTACGTGTCGCCCTGGTCGAGCGCCGACGAGTGAAAGATGTCGGCGTCGTTGACGACCGTATGCGGCTCCCCGTCGAGGTTCTTCCACGTGACCGTCGTGCCGGCCTTGATCGTGGTCGACATCGGCGAAAACATGAAATTGCGGATCGTCACGAGCGGGCCGCCCGGGCCCTGCGCGAACGCGGCGAGCGGGGCGGTGGCGCACAGGATCAGCGCCGCGACGAGGCTGGCGTGCTTGAAGCGGGTCATGTCGGTCTCCTTGCGGTTCGGTGCGTCAGGCCAGCGTCGCATCGTGCAGCGACGACGCAACCGGATGGCCCGCGAATTCGACGGTCGTCACGCCGAGCATCGACGGCAGCCGGTCGCGCGGCACGGTGAGCGGCACGGGGCCCGGGCCGTTGCCGGCCGTCGGCTGCGGGAACGCGGTGGAGCGCGCGGTGTGGAACGTCACGTTGCCCTCGACCTTCGACACGATCTGGTGGATGTGTCCGTTCAGCACGGTGACCGAGCCGAAGCGTCGCAGCAGCGCCATCGTCTGCGGCGCGTCGCCGGTGCCCCAGCCCCACGGCTCGTAGATGGTCCACATCGGCATGTGCGAGAACACGACGATCGGCGTGCTCGACGAGCGGCCCTTGAGATCCTGCGCGAGCCAAGCGAGCTGGTCGTCGCCGAAGCTGCCGAGCCCGTTCGGCTTGAAGTGCATCACGTTGACGAGGCCGATGAAGTGCACGCCCGCGTGATCGAAGCTGTAATACCCGCGGTTGTCGGACGCCTTGCCGAACCGGCTGAAATATTCGGCGCCCGAACCGTCGGTGACGTCGTGCTCGCCGGGCACCGTATGCAGTTCCGGCACGCGCAGCGCGGACAGCAGCTGCGACGCGTGGTCGAATTCCTCGGCCTTGGACAGGTGCGTGATGTCGCCCGTGTGGATGGCCAGCGCGGGCATCGCGGGCATCCCATTGACGAGGTCGATCGTCTGCTTGAGCGTGGCCGATACATCGGGATTCGCGTCCTTGTTGAAGCCGATGTGCGTGTCGCTGACCTGCACGAACAGCGGCTTGCCCGCGTTGGCCGGGAGCGCTTCGCCGGTCTGCGCGAGCGCGAGGTCGAACGGCGTCAGGATGCCGCCCGACAGCGTAAACAGCGTGCCGAGGCCGCCGAAGGCCATGCATTGCAGGGCCTTGCGGCGCGACGGGCGGGTGGGGGTCGATGAAGACATGGGAGCCTCGCAATCGTGTGACGAAACCGGACGGCCGGATCGTCCTGGAATAAACCGGCGCCTTCGCGTGCCATACCGGCGAAGCGGCGGATTTATTCCCGCGCGTTGCGCGGTCGATCACCCGTGTTCGCGGCTTGCGCGGCGATGCGCTGTCCCGGAAAGATGACCTGTCAATGTCCTGTAAGTGACACGTCACATTTGCGTCACGGCCGATCGATAGCCTGCCACTCCGAGTCACCTCTCCGGAGCCCCTTCATGCCGAATCTCGCGGCAACGGAAACCAGCGGTGCGGTCGGCAACCGCACGCGTGCCGTCAGCCTCGCGCTGTTTTTTCTGATCGTTGCCTGCGGCATCGTCTACGTCGGCATCCATCCGGGCGCCGATCTCGGCCCCGTCAAGGAAAGCTGGATCCTCCCGTTCCTGCCGCTGATCGCACTCGGCTTCGAGTTCGCCAACGGTTTCCACGACACCGCGAACGCCGTCGCGACCGTCATCCATACGCACTCGCTCGCTCCACACCTCGCCGTCGTGCGGTCGAGCCTCCGGAACCTGTTCGGCGTGCTCGTATCGAGCGGCTCGGGCCTGCGCCGGGATGCGGTGCGTAACCTGATGCTCGCGCGGGTGCTGACGCTGCCCGCGTCGATCGTGCTGTCGGCCGTGCCGTACCGGGCGCTGCACGGGCTGTTCTGATTCGCGCCGGGGGGCGCCTTCCGGCTGCGCGGCGCGTGGCCGGTCCCGTCGATTTTCAATTCAACACAAGACGCTACCGATGGATATCAGGTTCTTCGATCCGAATCGCACCGCGAACGCTTCGGCGTGGCGCGTGCTCCCCAACCGCTGGGATGCCATCGCGTTTCCGCTGATCATCTGCCTGCTCGCGATGGCGATCGTCGGCTTCCATCAGACGATGGCGCCGATCGGCACCCTGCAGACGCAGAAGATTTCGCTCGACCCCTCGAACCTGCCCGAATACGCGCTGCGCACCACGCTGCGGATGCTCGCCGCGATGGTCGCGTCGCTCGCGTTCACGCTCGTCTACGGCACGCTCGCGGCCAAGAGCCGCCGTGCCGGCATGGTGCTGATCCCGATCCTCGACATCCTGCAGTCGGTGCCGGTGCTCGGCTACATCTCGTTTACCGTCACGTTCTTCCTCGCACTGTTTCCGGGCCGCGTGCTCGGTGCCGAGCTGGCCGCGATCTTCGCGATCTTCACGAGCCAGGCGTGGAACATGACGTTCAGCTTCTATCAGTCGCTGCGCACGGTGCCGCGCGACCTGAGCGAAGTGTCGCGCGGCTTTCACCTGACGCCGTGGCAACGCTTCTGGAAGCTCGAGGTGCCGTTCTCGATGCCGGGCCTGATCTGGAACATGATGATGTCGATGTCGGGCGGCTGGTTCTTCGTCGTCGCATCCGAGGCGATCACCGTCGGCAACCAGACCATCACGCTGCCGGGCATCGGCGCGTATCTCGCGCAGGCGATCTCGGACAAGAACCTCGGTGCGGTCGGCTGGGTGATCGTCGCGATGTCGGTCGTGATCCTCGCTTATGACCAGTTCCTGTTCCGCCCGCTCGTCGCCTGGGCCGACAAGTTCCGGATGGAGAACACCGCGTCGGGCGATGCGCCCCAATCCTGGCTGCTCGACATGATGCGCCGCACGCACCTGATCCATCAGCTGCTCGTGCCGGCCGGCTGGCTGCTGTCGCAGGCCGCGCGGATTCCGCTGCGCGCGCCGTCGTGGCAGGGTACGCGTGCGCGCGGCGCATCGGCGCGCCGCTCGTCGCGCATCGGCGACATCGTGTGGGGCGCGTTCGTGATCCTGCTGACGGTGTACGTCGTGTGGCGCGTCGTCACGTTCGTTGCGACCGGCGTGACGATGGGCGAGGTCGGCCACGTGCTCGTGCTCGGGCTCGTCACGCTGTTGCGCGTGCTGGTGCTGATCGCGATCGCGTCGCTGGTCTGGGTGCCGCTCGGCGTGCTGATCGGGCTGCGCCCGAAGCTGGCCGAGAAGATCCAGCCGCTCGCGCAGTTCCTCGCCGCGTTCCCGGCCAACCTGCTGTTCCCGGTGTTCGTCATCGTGATCGTCCACTTCCACCTGAACGCGGACATCTGGCTGTCGCCGCTGATCGTGCTCGGCACGCAGTGGTACATCCTGTTCAACGTGATCGCCGGCGCGATGTCCTACCCGAACGACTACAAGGAAGCGACGAAGAATTTTCGCATCCGCGGCTGGCAGTGGTGGCGGCAGGCGATCCTGCCCGGGATCTTCCCGTACTACGTGACGGGTGCGATCACCGCGTCGGGCGGCGCGTGGAACGCGAGCATCGTGTCCGAGTTCGTGCAGTGGGGCGACACGAAGGTCGTCGCGCACGGCCTGGGCTCGTACATCGCGCAGACCACCGCCGCCGGCGATTTTCCGAAGATCATCCTGGGCATCGCCGTGATGTCCCTGTTCGTCACCTTGTTCAACCGTCTGCTGTGGCGTCCGATGTACGCCTATGCGGAATCCCGGCTCCGTCTCGATTGAGAGTAAGCGCGATGCAAAATTCGAACGTTATCAACGCCCCCGTCAAGACGTCCCAGCCGCTGCAGCCGCCGCGCCTCGGCGAAGAAATCCTGCGCGTGGAGCACGTGAACCGCGGCTTCAACAAGACGCAGGGCGAACTGCTCGTGCTCGACGATGCGAACCTGTCGCTGCGCGAAGGCGAGATCGTCGGGCTGCTCGGCCGTTCCGGCTCGGGCAAGTCGACGCTGCTGCGCATCATCGCAGGGCTGATCGAGCCGACCGGCGGCGAGGTGACCTACCTCGGCAAGCCGCTGCGCGGCCCGGCCGAAGGCGTCGCGATGGTGTTCCAGACCTTCGCGCTGTTCCCGTGGCTCACCGTGCTGCAGAACGTGGAAGCCGGGCTGGAAGCGCTCGGCGTCGGCGCGCGCGAGCGACGCGAGCGTGCGCTTGCCGCGATCGACCTGATCGGTCTCGACGGTTTCGAGAACGCGTACCCGCGCGAGCTGTCGGGCGGCATGCGCCAGCGCGTGGGCTTTGCGCGCGCGCTCGTCGTCGACCCGACGATCCTGCTGATGGACGAGCCGTTCTCCGCGCTCGACGTGCTGACCGCCGAGACGCTGCGTACCGACCTGCTCGACCTGTGGACGCAGGGCCGCATGCCGATCAAGTCGGTGCTGATCGTTACGCACAACATCGAGGAAGCGGTGTTCATGTGCGACCGGATCCTCGTGTTGTCGTCGAATCCGGGCCGCGTGATCGCCGAGATCAAGGTGCCGTTCAAGCATCCGCGCAACCGGCTCGACACGGATTTCCGCAAGCTCGTCGACGACATCTACGCGAAGATGACCGCGCGCCAGACCAACGAGGCGACGAAGAAGGGGCTGGAGCTCGGCAGCTGGATGCCGCGCGTGTCGACCAACCTGATGGCCGGCCTGATCGAGACGCTCGCGATGGCGCCGTACCACGGCCGCGCGGACATGCCGGAAATCGCGCGTACGCTGCATCTCGAGGTCGACGAACTGTTCCCGATCGCCGAAGTGCTGCAATACCTCGGCTTCGCGGACGTGCGGGAAGGGGACGTGTTCCTGACGCCGCCGGCGCGTGTGTTCGCGGAGTTCGGCACGCAGGAGCGCAAGCTGATGTTCGCGGATCACCTGTTGAAGCACGTGCCGCTGGCTGCACGGATCAGGAAGGTGCTGAACGAGCGCCCGGGCCATCGCGCACCGCGCGTGCGCTTCGAGCAGGAACTGGAGGACTTCCTGTCCGATGAAGCCGCCGAGGAAACGCTCGACGCGGTGATCGACTGGGGGCGTTACGGCGAAGTCTTTTCGTATAACGACAAGACGGAAGTGTTCAGTCTCGAGGATGTCGAGAGCTGAAGTCGGTGCCCGAATGGCGAGCGATCGTCATTCGGGCAGATCGCGGCTGTTGGCGTGCTGCTCGATTCCGCCGGTATTGAGCGATTCGATCCTCTCCATCCGCTGCCGTGCCAGCTCAGGCAACCGGTTCGTCACGCCGATCACGAGCGCTTCGGCGAGCGCGAGCGCCGGCACGTTGGTTTGCAGCATCGCGAACGGCTGCCCCTGGATCCGCAGCACGATCTCCGCAAATTCCCCGATCGGCGAATGCCATTCGTCGGTGACCAGCAGCACGCGCGTGCCGAGCTGGTGTGCGGCTTGCGCGAACCGGATGCTGTCGCGCTGGTAGCGGCGGAAATCGAAAATGACGAGCACGTCGCCGGGCCCCATGTCCGCCAGGGCGACCGAGGCGAGGTTCACATTCGGTTCGACATACTGGACGCGTGGCCGCGCATACGCGAGCGTGAACGAAAACAGCGAAGCGAGCGGCGCGGTGTAACGCCCGCCACCGCAGAAAACGCGAACGTCCTGATCGGCCAGCAGTGCCACGGCGGCGTCGAACGCCGCCGCATCGAGTCCTTCGATCGTGGTGGCCAGCGATTGCGACAACCGCTGGAAAATCGCCGAATGACTGTCGCGCAGCCCCGAAGCCGAGTGAAACGCATCCATCCGCGCGAGCGGCGAATTCATCGCGGTGTCGATTTCGCCGTACAGCGCCTGCTGGAACGACGAATAGTTGGGAAACCCGATCCTGACGACGAAGCGAAACACGGTCGGGTCGCTCACGTCGGCCTGCTTCGCGAACTGCGCGATGGGCCCCAGCCCGAGACTGGGATAGCGATCCAGCAACGCCTGCGCAACCTTCTGTTCCGACGGCGTGAAGCTATCCATCTGGGATAACAGCAACGCCCTGATGCTCGTCCCCATCGGGCACTCCGACTCTCTCAATCCAAACGACAAACGGCAGACGTGCGTCTGCCGGCGAACCCACGCATGTTAGCCGATTGACGTGCGGCGGGCCGCTCGCACCCCGGAATTAGAGGGACGCATCGCACGGTCGGCCGGCTCGTCAATGAATGTAATGAAACATACATTGATAAAGAAAACATCCGGTCGATATTCGTTCGTGGTTCAGTGATAACCCTAGGTTTTGGTGTAAAAAACCGAGTGCTATGATCGCGGCCTCGCTGGAATGTACGGTTCATTACATCGCGAATCGACGCTTCGATGCGTGACGATGCGGCGTCGCATTCCGGCATGGCACGGTTTATTTGTCTGGAGGATTCCGTCATGAGGCGGCTCGTAGTACTCACCCTGTTGTCGGCAATGAGCGTGTGCGCGTTCGCCGCGTCGGACCCGGCGGTCGAAGCGAAGAACGGCATGGTCGTGTCCTCGCAGCACTTCGCGTCGCAGATCGGCGTCGACATCCTGAAGGAAGGCGGCAACGCGGTGGATGCGGCAGTGGCGGTCGGCTATGCGCAGGCCGTGACCAATTCGTGCTGCGGCAATATCGGCGGCGGCGGTTTCATGACCCTCCACCTGGCCGACGGCCGCGACCGCTTCATCAATTTCCGTGAGACCGCGCCGGCCGCGGCTTCCGCGAACATGTACCTCGACGCGAAGGGCAACGTCATCCCCGACGACAGCCTGTACGGCTATCGCGCGGTCGGCGTGCCGGGCACGGTCGCGGGCCTCGATCTCGCGCAGCGCAAGTACGGCAAGCTGACGCGCAGGCAGGTGATGGAGCCGGCGATCCGGCTCGCGCGCGACGGCTTCGTGCTGACGCGCGGCGATACGGACATCCTCGACACGACGGTCGCGCGCTTCAGGAAGGACCCGGAAGCGGCGCGCATCTTCCTCCGCCCGGACGGCACGCCGCTGCAGCCGGGCGACCGCCTCGTGCAGAAGGACCTCGCCCGCACGCTCGAGCGCATCGCGGAGCAGGGGCCCGACGCGTTCTATCACGGCGAGATCCCGAAGATCGTCGAGGCCGCGGCCCGGCGCGCGGGCGGCGTGATCACGGCCGCCGATTTCGCGTCCTACCGCGCGCAGGACATGGCGCCGCTGACGTGCACGTATCGCGGCTACGAGTTCGTGTCGGCGCCGCCGCCGAGCTCGGGCGGCGTGACGATGTGCGAGACGCTGAACATCCTCGAAGGGTACGACCTGCGCAAGCTCGGCTACCACTCGGCCGCGGCGGTTCACTACATGACCGAAGCGATGCGGCACGCATACGAGGATCGCAACACGCTGCTCGGCGATCCGAACTTCATCGACAACCCGGTCGCGAAGCTGACGAGCAAGGAATATGCGGCGCAGATCCGCAAGAGCATCCATGCCGATACGGCGACGCCGTCGGTGGACGTGCAGCCGGGCGTCGGCGTGCACGAGAAGCCGGAGACGACCCACTATTCGATCGTCGACAAGGACGGCAACGCGGTGTCGACGACCTACACGGTCAACGGCCGCTTCGGCGCCGTGGTCATCGCGCCGGGCACGGGCTTCTTCCTGAACGACGAGATGGACGACTTCACCGTGAAGGTCGGCGCGCAGAACCTGTTCGGTCTCGTGCAGGGCACGCGCAACTCGATCGCGCCGGGCAAGCGTCCGCTGTCGTCGATGGCGCCGACCATCGTGAAGAAGGACGGCAAGGTGTTCATGGTCGTCGGTTCGCCGGGCGGGTCGCGCATCATCACGATCACGCTGCAGACGGTGCTGAACGTGATCGACTACGGGATGACGCCGCAGGATGCCGTCACCGCGCCGCGCATCCATCACCAGTGGCTGCCTGACGAGGTCTATTACGAAACCTACGGCCTGTCGCCCGACACGCTCG
This sequence comes from Burkholderia sp. HAN2018, assembly GCF_024704855.1. NCBI lineage: Bacteria > Pseudomonadati > Pseudomonadota > Betaproteobacteria > Burkholderiales > Burkholderiaceae > Burkholderia > Burkholderia sp. HAN2018. The sequence goes on from NZ_QOBB01000104.1 coordinate 29,634, forward strand.
CGATCCTGCGCAACATGGGCTACAAGATGGTCGAGCAGACGCCGTGGGGCGCCGCCGAGCTGATCATGGTCGGCCTGCCGGGCACCGAAGCCGCGAGCCGCCAGAGTTCCGGGAACGATTCGTCCGTGTCCGGCAACGTGCGTGTCGGCTTCATCTACGGCTACAACGACCCGCGTCGTCCGGCCGGATCGGCAATCGGCTACTGACCCGATCCCGTCGGCATCGAGCTGAACCGCCGCCGACGACGTTCGCCCTTGCGCGAGCGTCGTTGCGGCGGCAGTCCGTCGGTTCGCGGACATCCGCGAGCCTGACCGGCGCCGCCGGCCGTGGCCGACACTCCGGGCACGGCCGGCTCGCCACGCACGCGCCCTGGCACGGCACGGGACGCGCGCCTTTCATCCTTCAACTTCTTCCCGCGCATCGAATTCCATCATGAACAAACGAATGTCCGCGGCAGGCTGGATCCTGCTCGCGATGGCGGCCGGCATCCTGATCGGCTACATGATCTATACGCAACTGCCGGACAAGCAGTCCGCGGCGGAGATCGCCGGGTACATCTCGCTGGTGTCCGACGTGTTCCTGCGGCTGATCAAGATGGTGATCGGGCCGCTGGTGTTCTCGACGCTCGTCGTCGGCATCGCGCACATGGGCGACGCGTCGTCGGTGGGGCGCGTGTTCGTGAAGGCGCTCGGCTGGTTCGTCACCGCGTCGCTGATCTCGCTGCTGCTCGGCCTGTTGATGGCGAACCTGCTGCGGCCCGGCGAGAACCTCGGGTTGCCGCTGCCGGATATCGGCGCGTCCGCGCATCTGGCGACGTCCAAGTTCACGCTGAAGGATTTCGTCGGCCACATGGTGCCGAAGTCGATCGCCGAGGCGATGGCGAACAACGAGATCCTGCAGATCGTCGTGTTCTCGATGTTCTTCGGCGTGGCGCTCGCGTCGCTCGGCGAGCGCGGCAAGATCCTCGTCGCGGCGATCGACCAGCTCGCGCACGTGATGCTCAGGATTACCGGCTATGTGATGAAGCTCGCGCCGCTCGCGGTGCTGGCGGCGATGGCGTCGACGGTCGCGATCAACGGCCTGTCGATCCTGCTGAAGTTCGCGGTGTTCATGGGCGACTTCTACCTGAGCCTGTTCCTGCTGTGGGGCACGCTCGTCATCGCCGGGCTGCTGTTCCTCGGCCGCCGCGTGTTCAAGCTGCTGGTGCTGATCAAGGAAGCGTTCATGCTGTCGTTCGCGACCGCGAGCTCGGAAGCCGCGTATCCGAAGATCCTCGATGCGCTCGACCGTTTCGGCGTGCGCCGCAAGATCTCGAGCTTCGTGATGCCGATGGGGTATTCGTTCAACCTCGACGGCTCGATGATGTACTGCACGTTTGCGTCGCTGTTCATCGCGCAGGCGTACGGCATTCACCTGTCGCTCGGCACGCAGGTCACGATGCTGCTGATCCTGATGCTGACCTCGAAAGGCATGGCCGGCGTGCCGCGCGCGTCGCTCGTCGTGATCGCCGCGACGCTGCACCAGTTCAACATCCCGGAAGCCGGGCTGCTGCTGATTCTCGGCGTCGATACGTTCCTCGACATGGGCCGTTCGGCCACGAATGCAGTGGGCAACTCGATCGCCAGCGCGGTGGTCGCGAAATGGGAAGGCGAGCTGATGCCCGAAGCGGAAGCCGAAGCGAATGCGGCGCGGCTGGATGAGGAAGCCGAAGCACGGATGAACGAGGCGGCCCGCGAGGCGGATCGCGTCACCGCTGCCTGAAGCGGTATCCCGGGCCTTCAGGCCGCCTCGGCGGGGCGGGCCGCGTCGAGGCACGCGGCCAGCACCATCGCGGCGGCGTTGCCCGGCGTCGAGCCGAGCAATTGCGGCGCATAGACGCTGTCGCCGATCTCGATCGGCTGCCCCGACAGCGCGCACACGCCGCGCTTGCGCGTGGTGAACAGCCGCCACTTCTGATAACCGTAGTGCCCGGTGCATGCGTCGCGCCAGGAAATCATCACGGTGTCGGCGGTGGGCCGCTCGAGTACGCTGATGGCCGGCTTGCTCGTCGCGTCCCACGACGGCAGCCGGTCGCGCGTGACGCTGCGCCGCCGCGGCGTGCCCCACGAGACGGACGGCATGTCGAAGCTGCCGATCGCGGCGACGGTCATGAGCCAGGGGGCGATACGGTTGTTCATGTCAGTTTTCCTCGAAACGTTACGCGGCACCGCAACGCGCGGCATCACGACAGGCGGATGCGCGGCCGCGCGCAGCCGTTGATCCGTTCGGCGATCCACAGCAGGCTCGCCTTGGAGAAGCCGTGCAGCGCCTGCTGGTGCCGCCGGTAGAGCATCAGGTGGCTGAACTGCGCGAATCGCCCCTGGATGAAGCCGCCACGAAAGAACCCGAACTGCCCGAGCGTACCGAACGCGTCGTAGTCGCTGATCGACACGAGCGCGCCGAAATCGTGGAATGCGAACGGCGGCATCGGCTTGCCGTCGAGCCACGCGGGCAGGTGCTTCGCGAGATGCTCGGCCTGCTGCGTCGCGACCTGCGCGGTGGGCGGCAGCGGCCGTTCCTGGCCGTCGGGCAACAGGCTCGCGCAATCGCCGATCGCGAACACGTGTTCGTCGCCCGTTGCCTGCAGCGTCGGGCCGACGACGATCTGGTTCGCGCGATTCGTGTCGAGGCCGCCGAGCGCCTGCATGAAATCGGGCGCCTTCACGCCGGCCGCCCACACCATGAGGTCGGCTTCCGCAAACGAACCGTCGCCGTAGTGAAAGCCGTTCGCGTCGGCCGACGTGACGCGGGTCGACGTCAGCACGTGAAAGCCGATCTGTTCGAGCCGTTGCTGTGCCGATGCGGAAATCTTCGGCGGAAATGCGGCGAGGATGCGCGGACCGCTTTCAAGCAGCGTGAGTTGCAGCCGGTCGCGTACCGTTTCGTCGCCATAGGCTTGTGCCACTTCCAGCAGGCGGCTCAGCTCCGCGGCAAGCTCGACGCCGGTCGCGCCGGCACCGACGATCGCGACGCGGAACGGCTCGTCGCGCGCGATGCTGCGAAATACGCGCATCCGCAACGCTTCGTTGAAGGTCTCGGCCTGCGGCTGGCTGTCGATGAAATAGCAGTGCTCGCGTACGCCCGGCGTGCCGAAATCGTTGGCCTGGCTGCCGAGCGCGAGGATCAGCACGTCGTATTCGAGTTCGCGGGCGTCGAGCACGAGTTCGCCGTCCTGCGAGCGGATCTCGCCGAGCTGCACGCGGCGCCGCGCGCGATCGAGCCCCTTCAGTTCGCCGGGCTGGTACGTGTAACCGTGATCGCGGGCATGGGCGAGGAAGATCACCTGCTGCTGTTGCACGTCGCGCGTACCGGCCGCGATCGTGTGCAGCATCGGTTTCCAGATGTGGGTCGGGCTGCGGTCGACGACGGTGACCTGTGCGCGCCCGGATCGGCCGAGACGCTCGCCCAGACGCGTGGCGAGCTGCAGTCCGGCGATCCCGCCGCCGACGATGACGATACGTGTAGGGGTTGCCATGGATAAATCATCACGTGATGAATAAGGTATGATCCTAGCGCTTCCCGGCTTCGCGTGTCAACGGAGCGGGGCAAATCACGCGGTTTCGGCGGTGCTGAAGCGGGGCCGGAACAGGCGCATTCGAATCATTCAAGGAGAGCAGGGAAACGTGGCTGAAGTCACTGAGCGCGCGCCGGGCAAGCGGCGTATGCGAGGGCGGCCGCTGGCCGGGGCGTCCGTCGGACCGGACGTGATATTGCGGGCCGCGCGCCGTACGTTCGCGAAGCGGGGCTACGACGCGACGAGCGTGCGCGAGGTCGCGCGCGAGCTGGGCATCGACGCGGCGCTGATCGCCCATCATTTCGGTACGAAGGAAACGTTGTGGCTGGCCGTCGTCGAGCAGATCGTCGAGATCGCCGAGCCGATGTTCGATGCGCTGCGTGCGTTGCGCACGTCGCCGCTGTCGCATCGCGAACGCGTGCGGCGCGCACTCGAGCTGTGCGTCGACCATGAGTTCGACGAACCCGACATGGGCATGTTCTTCTCGACGGCGGCGACCGAAGTGGGCGGGCGGCTCGACCGGCTGCAGGAGCGGCTGGTCCGTCCGTATTACGACGTGATGTTCCCGCTGCTGGCGGACGCCGTGCAGGCCGGCGCGATTCGCGCGGTCGATCCGAACGTGCTGTTCTTCATGATCGCGAGCGCGATCGGCAACACGGTGTCGTACAGCCACATCATGCTGGAGTTCACGTCGCTGCCCACGCAGCCGGACGCGTTCCGGCGTGCCGTGACCGACGCCGCGTTCAACCTCGTCGGCGACTGAGCGCCGCGCGCCACGCGCACACTCACGTCGCGGCAACCAGCCCCAGTTCGCGCACCGCGTTTCGCGCGGTCTCGCGCAGCGCATCGACGAGCGGCGATGGCGTCCGGTACGCGATCGCCAGCTCGTACGCGAGCGGGCTGCCCGCACCCTTCAGTTCGCAGAACGTAATGCCTTTCGGTTGCATCGGCACGAACAGGCGCGGCATCAGCGCGACGCCGATCCCGCCCGCGACGAGCCCGGCCGTCGTCTGCATCTGGCGCGGCTGCTGGACGACGCGCGGCGCGAAGCCGGCCTGCGCGCACGCGGTCACGATCAGCGCATGCATGCCGGGACCGTGGTGCGCGGCGAACATGACCCACGGGTCGTCCGCCAGGTCGGCGAGCGCGATGTGCCGGCGGCGTGCGAGCCGGTGACCGTCGGGCAGCGCCGCGACCATCCGGTCGCGCAGCAGCGGCTCGACGCGCACGTCGCCCGCGTCGGCCACGGGCAGCACGACGAGGCCGACGTCCGTGCGGTCGTGGCGCAGCGCGAGCACCTGCTCGGCGGTCGTGCCTTCCTCGAGCTGGAAATCGACGCCTGGATGGCGTTCCTGGAACGCCCGCAGGATCAGCGGCAATAGCGCGTTGACGGTGCTGTCGACGAAGCGCAGCCGCAGCGTGCCGCCGAGGCCCGCGCCCGCGCGGCGGGCCACGGCCACCGCGCGTTCGGCCTGTTCGAGCGCGCGCCGCGCTTCGAGCAGGAAGGCCTCGCCGGCCGGCGTGAGCGTCGAGCCGCGGTTGTCGCGCTCGAGCAGCGAGACGCCCAGCTCGTCCTCGAGCTTGCGGATCGCCGCGCTGAGCGGCGGCTGCGCCATGTGCAGCCGCTCGGCCGCACGCCGGAAGCTGAGCGTCTCGGCAACCGCGATGAATTGCCTGAACTGGCGCAGATCGACCATGCGATACCTTTCGTGTATCAGTGGATCATCGAATTCGTATTTTACCTATCACCTCGCCACGCCCAGACTTGCACTGTCGGCAATCGTCAACATTCGGGAGGGCAGGACATGACGGGCAGTGAACGGCAACGGACGGCGATCGTCACGGGCGGGTCGAGCGGGATCGGCTTCGCGATCGCACGGCGGCTGGTGGAGGATGGGTATCGCGTCGCGATCGTCGGGCGCGACACGGCGCGGCTGGACGCGGCCGTCGCGCGTCTCGGTGGCGCGGCGATCGGGCAGGCCGCTGATTTGAGCGTGCGGCGCGAGGCCGAGGCGGCGGTCGACGCGATCGTCGCGCAGTGGCCTTGCGTGGACGTGCTGGTCAACAACGCGGGGCTGACCGGCCGCGTTAGCGCGGACACCGAGGCGGGCGAGGCCGAGACCGTGTGGGATGCCGTGCTCGACGCGAACCTGAAAAGCCTGTTCGTGACGACCCTGGCCGTGCTGCCGCACCTGGCCGGGCGCGACGCGCGGATCGTCAACCTCGGCTCGATCGCGGCGCGCGCCGGCAGCCTGCTGCCGGGCGGCCTGGCGTACGCGGCGGCGAAGGCCGGCGTCGAAGGGTTCACCGTTGCGTTGGCGCGCGAACTCGGGCCGCGCGGCGCGACGGTCAATACGGTCGCGCCAGGCTATATCGCCGACACACGCTTCTTCGGCGACGGCGGCGTCGCGCCGGCCATCGCGGCGACGATTCGCGAGCAGACACCGGCCGGCCGCGCCGGGCATCCGGACGACATCGCGGACGCGGTCGCGTGGCTCGCCGGACCGCGCGCGTCGTTCGTCACCGGCGCGACGATCGCGGTGAACGGCGGCTGGCGCGTCGGGTGACGCCATCCGTACCTGCGGCCGGGCACGGCATCGCGCGCCTCGCCCGGCCGCCGGTCATTCGAGGTCCTTGGGCGGCGTATCGCCGAGCCAGCGCCGCGCGCCGGGCCCGTTGCGGCCCGCGCGATCTTCCGGGTTCGTCAGCTTGCAGCGCTTCAGCGACAGGCAGCCGCAGCCGATGCATTCGTCGAGGTTGATGTAGAGCCGCTGCAGTTCCTCGATCCGGCTCGCGACGCGTTGCTTCCAGCCGCGCGACAGCCGCTGCCAATCCTTGTTGCTCGGCGCGGTGTCCTCGGGCAGGCTGACGAGCTGCTCGGCGATCTCGTCGAGCGAATAGCCGATCTTCTGCGCGAACACGATGAACGCGATCAGCCGCAGCACCGCGCGTGAATAGTGGCGATGGCTCGAGCCGTTGCGGTGCGACTTGATGAGCCCGCGCGTCTCGTAGAACCGCAATGTCGACGCCGGCACGCCGCTGCGCGCGGCCACTTCGCGGATCGACATCAGCGGCCATTGCGGGATTTCCTGGATACCCATGACACCCCTCCGGGAAAGCTTGACTTGAAGTTAACTTCAACTTTTATGCTACGCGGCAGTTTAACCCGTCGCGAGGCATCATGCTCTCCTTATCCCTACGCAGGACGTCGCCTTTGGGCGCGGCCTGTGCACTGCTGCTGGCGTTGTCGGGCTGTCACGACGGCAAAGGCGCATCGTCGGCCCCGGCCCTTCCCGAAGTCGGCGTTGCCACCATCGCGCCGCGCACGATCCGCCTCGCGGACGAATTCAACGGACGCGTCGAAGCGGTCGACGCAGTCGAACTGCGGCCGCGCGTGAGCGGCTATCTGCAGCGCGTCGCCTACAAGGAGGGTGACCTGGTCGCGCAGGGTGCGCTGCTGTTCGAGATCGACCCGCGCCCGTACCGGATCGCACTCGATCGCGCGAACGCGCAGCTGCAGCGGGCCCGCGCGGCCGCGAGCCTCGCGAACGTGCAGCTCAAGCGCGTGCAGACGCTGATCGATGCGCATGCGACGTCGCAGGAAGAACTCGACAACGCGCGCGCCACGGCCGAGCAGGCGCGGGCGGACCTGCAGGCGGCCGATGCGGCCGTCGCCGACGCGAAGCTCAATCTCGGTTTCACCGAAGTGCGTGCGCCGATCGCGGGCCGCGTCGGCCGCGCGGTCGCCACCGTCGGCAACCTGGCGCGCGCGGACGACACGCTGCTGACGACCGTCGTGTCGCAGAACCCCGTCTACGTGTATTTCGACTGCGACGAACAGAGCTACCTGCGCTACAACGCACGGCGTGCCGACCCGAAGCATCGCGCGATCGGCGCCGATCCGGTTCGCGTGGGCCTCGCGAACGAGACGGGCTTCCCGCATGCGGGCACCGTCGATTTCCTCGACAACCGTCTCGACCCGCAGACGGGCACGATCCGCGCGCGCGTGCGGCTGCCGAATGCGGACCATGCGTTTACGCCCGGCCTGTATGCGCGCGTGCAGCTCGTCAGCGGCCGCGACCAGGATGCGCTGCTCGTCGACGACAAGGCCGTGCTCACCGACCAGGACCGCAAGTACGTGTATGTGATCGGCCCCGGCGACAAGGCACTGCGCCGTGACGTGACGATCGGCCGCGGGCTGGACGGCGAGCGGATCATCGAGAAGGGGATCCAGGCGGGCGACCGCGTGGTCGTCGACGGCATGCAGCGGATCTACTATCCGGGCGCGCAGGTGAAGCCGAAGGCACTGCCCGTACGCGCCGATGCCGGTGCTGGTGCCGGTTATGGCGCGGGCAGTGGATCGGGCAACGGTACGCAGGCCGTCGCCGATGCCGGCGCGCCGGCCGTGCAGTGACGGGAGCGATACGATGGATTTCTCCCGATTCTTCATCGACCGGCCGATCTTCGCGGTCGTGCTGTCGATCGTCATCTTCGCGATTGGCCTGATCTCGATTCCGATGCTGCCCGCGGGTGAATACCCGGAAGTCGTGCCGCCGAGCGTCGTCGTGCGTGCGACGTACCCGGGCGCGAACCCGAAGGAAATCGCCGAATCGGTCGCCGAACCGCTGGAAGAGGCGATCAACGGCGTCGAAGGCATCATGTACATGAAGTCGGTCGCCGGGTCGGACGGCAGCCTGCAGGTCGTCGTCACGTTCCTGCAGGGCGTCGATCCCGACACGGCCGCCGTGCGCGTGCAGAATCGCGTGAGCCAGGCGCTGTCGCGCCTGCCCGACGAGGTGCGCCAGTACGGCGTGACCACGCAGAAGCAGTCACCGACGCCGTTGATGTACGTGAGCCTCTATTCGCCGGACAACAGCCGCGATTCGCTGTACCTGCGCAATTACCTGACGCTGCACGTGAAGGACGAGCTGTCGCGGCTGACCGGTGTCGGCGACGTCGGCTTGTCCGGCTCCGGCGACTACGCGATGCGGCTGTGGCTCGACCCGAACCGGCTCGCGTCGCGCGGGCTGACCGCGAGCGACGTGATTGCCGCCGTGCGCGAGCAGAACGTGCAGGTGTCGGCCGGCCAGCTCGGCGCGGAGCCGACGCCGAAGAAAAACGACTTCCTCCTGTCGATCAACGTGCGCGGCCGGCTGCGCACGGCGCAGGAGTTCGGCGACATCGTGCTGCGCAACGGCGACGACGGCCAGGTCGTGAAGCTGTCCGACGTCGCGCGCGTCGAGCTCGGCGCGGGCGACTACACGCTGCGCTCGTACTTCAACGACAGGCAATCGGCCGTGGTCGGCATCTTCCTGTCGCCGGGGGCGAACGCGCTCGAAGTCGCGAAGGCCGTGTATGCGAAGTTCGACGAACTGTCGAAGCGCTTCCCGCCCGGCGTCGCGTACCGTCCCGTGTGGGATCCGACGGTATTCGTGCGCGATTCGATCCGCGCGGTGCAGCACACGCTGATCGAGGCCGTCGTGCTGGTCGTGCTCGTCGTGATCCTGTTCCTGCAGACGTGGCGCGCGTCGATCATTCCGCTCGTCGCGGTGCCCGTCTCGGTGGTCGGCACGTTCGCGTGGCTCTATCTGCTCGGCTATTCGATCAACACGCTGACGCTGTTCGGGCTCGTGCTCGCGATCGGGATCGTGGTCGACGATGCGATCGTGGTCGTCGAGAACGTCGAGCGCAACATCGCGCAGGGCTTGAGCCCGCGCGACGCCGCGCACCAGGCGATGCGCGAGGTGTCGGGGCCGATCGTCGCGATCGCGCTCGTGCTGTGCGCGGTGTTCGTGCCGATGGCGTTCATGTCGGGCGTCACGGGGCAGTTCTACCGGCAGTTCGCGGTGACGATCGCGATCTCGACGGTGATCTCCGCGATCAACTCGCTGACGCTGTCGCCCGCGCTCGCCGCGAAGCTGCTGCGTCCGCACGGCGCGCCGAAGGATGCGCTCACGCGCGGGCTCGACCGCGCGTTCGGCTGGCTGTTCCGTCCGTTCAACCGCTTCTTCGACCGCAGCTCGGATCGCTATCACGGCGTCGTCTCGCGCACGCTGAAGCGGCGCGGGGTGGTGTTCGCGGTCTATGCGGCGTTGCTCGGGGCGACCGCGCTGCTGCTCAACGCGGTGCCGGGCGGCTTCATCCCGGTGCAGGACAAGCTGTACCTGTTCGCGGGCGCGAAGCTGCCGGAAGGCGCGTCGCTGGCGCGCACCAGCGAGGTGACCGAGCAGATGACGAAGATCGCGCTCGGCACCGACGGTGTCGAGATGGTGCCGGCGTTTGCCGGGCTGAATGCGCTGCAGGGCGTGAACACGCCGAACATCACGAACTCGTACGTGATCCTGAAGCCGTTCGGCCAGCGCCACCGCAGCGCCGCGCAGATCAACGCGGACCTGAACGCACGCTTCGCGGCCATCGGCGGCGGCATCACCTATGCGCTGATGCCGCCGCCGATCCAGGGCCTCGGCAACGGCTCGGGGTATTCGCTGTACCTGGAGGATCGCGGCGGGCTCGGCTACGGCGCATTGCAGAACGCGCTCACCGCGTTCCAGGCCGCGGTCGCGAAGACGCCGGGGATGAGCTACCCGGTCAGCTCGTACCAGGCGAACATCCCGCAGCTCGAGGTGAAGGTCGACCGGCTGAAGGCGAAGGCGCAGGGCGTCGCGCTGACCGACCTGTTCAGCACGCTGCAGGTCTATCTCGGCTCGATGTACGTGAACGACTTCAACCTGTTCGGCCGCGTGTACCGCGTGATGGCGCAGGCAGATGCCGGCCACCGGCAGACGGCCGCCGACATCGCGAACCTGCGCACGCGCAACGCGAAGGGCGAGATGGTGCCGATCGGCTCGATGGTGACGGTGGCGCCCGCGTACGGGCCCGACCCGGTCGTCCGCTACAACGGCTATCCGGCCGCCAACCTGATCGGCGACGCCGATCCGAAGGTGATGTCGTCGTCGCAGGCGATCGAGAAGCTGCAGCAGATCGCGAAGGACGTGCTGCCGCCGGGGATCGTGCTCGAGTGGACCGACCTCAGCTACCAGCAGGTCACGCAGAGCAACGCGGCGATCGTCGTGTTCCCGCTCGCGGTGATGCTCGTGTTCCTCGTGCTCGCGTCGCTGTACGAGAGCTGGACGCTGCCGCTCGCGGTGATCCTGATCGTGCCCGTGTGCATCTGTGCGGCGTTGTTCGGTGTGTGGCTGTCGGGAGGCGACAACAACGTGTTCGTGCAGGTCGGTCTCGTCGTGCTGATGGGGCTGGCGTGCAAGAACGCGATCCTGATCGTCGAGTTCGCGCGCGAGCTGGAAATCCAGGGCAAGGGCGTGATCGAATCCGCGCTGGAAGCGTGCAAGCTGCGGCTGCGTCCGATCGTGATGACGTCGGTCGCATTCATCGCGGGTTCGGTGCCGCTTCTGATCGGCAGCGGCGCGGGCAGCGAAGTGCGGGCCGCCACCGGCATCACCGTGTTCGCCGGGATGCTCGGCGTCACGCTGTTCGGGCTGTTCCTGACGCCCGTGTTTTATGTCGCGATCCGCAAGCTCGCGGGCGGCACGCCGGCCGTGTGGAGCGAACACCACGGCACCCTCGAAGGAGAAAACCGATGAGCGCCGCTTTCCGTTTTTCCGCGCTCGCGATGTCGGTGACGCTCGCCGCATGCGCGGTCGGCCCCGATTTCAGGCGGCCCGATACGGCTACCGCCGAGCGGTTTGCCCGCGACGCGCATCCGGCGGCGCAGCGCGACGTGTTGCCGTCCGGCAAGACGCCGGATACGCCGCCCGACGCGTCGGCCGATGCCGATGCCGCATTCTGGCGCGGTTTCGGCGATCCGCAGCTGACGCAGCTGATCGACACGGCGCTCGCGGCGAACCAGGATCTCCAGGTCGCCGTGTCGCGCTACGACGCATCGAATGCGCTGCTGTCGCAGGCCACGTTCGACCGCTACCCGACGATCACCGCGAGCGGGAAGATCGGTCATCAGCTGATGAGCAAGGACCAGGCGTTCGGGGCGCCGCGCAGCCAGCGCGATACGCCGACGTCCAGCGTCGGGATCAATGCGGCGTGGGAACTCGACCTGTTCGGCCGCGTGCGTCGTTCGATCGAGTCGCAGCGCGCGGAGACGGCTGCCAGCGCGGCGGACGTGCGCGCGGTGCGCGTCGCGATCGCCGGCGAGGTGGCGAGCACGTACGTCGACTTGCGCGGCTCGCAGGAGCGGCTGCGGATCGCACGCGAGAACGCCGACAACCAGAAGCAGACGCTCGCGCTGATCAATGCGCGCGTCGGCGCGGGGCGCGGCTCCGAACTCGATGCGGCGCGGGCGCGCGCGCAGTACGAATCGACGACGTCGCGGATCGCCGTGTACGAGGCGGCGATCGGCGTCGACGAGCACCGGCTCGCGGTGCTGACCGGGCAGACGCCGGATGCGCTGATCGGCCGCTTCGATCTCCCGAAGGCCGCCGGGTCGGCGGGCACGCCCGTGCCGCTGCCGGTGCTGGCCGCCGACATCGATCCCGGCACGCCGGGCGATCTGCTGCGGCGCCGGCCCGACGTCGCGGCCGCCGAGGCGCGGCTGCATGCGGCGACCGCACGCGTCGGCGTCGCGACGGCCGACCTGTTTCCGCGCTTCACGCTGTCGGGCCTGCTCGGCAGCGCGACGAGCAGCTACGGGTTCTTCCGTGCGGGCAGCGATACGAACCTGATCGCGCTCGGCATCGACTGGTCGTTTCTCGACGTCGGCCGCGTGCGCGCAAGGATCGCCGCGAGCGATGCGGAAGCGGCCGGGCAGCTCGCGCAATACCGGCAGACCGTGCTCGGGGCGCTGGAGGAAACGGAGAACGCGCTGCTGCGTGCGGCACGCACGCGTGACGAGACGGATCATCTCGTGCGGGCCGCGACCGACAGCGCGCGTGCCGCGCAACTGGCGCAGGCGCGTTTTTCGGCGGGTGCGATCGACTACTACGAAGTGCTCGACGCGCAACGCACGCTGCTGCAGGCGCAGGATGCGGCGGCCGACGGGCAGATGCGCAGTGCGGCGTCGACGGTCGCGCTGTACAAGGCGCTTGCGGGCGGCTGGCCGTCGGGAACGGGGCAGGGGCCGCAAGGCCCGCTCGCGCAGACGGGGCAGTAGCGCGGGCAAGGCGGCGCGGCAGGCCGGCGCAATCCTGCCTGCCGCGCGCCGCGGGACTACACGCTGGCCGGATCGATCTTGTCGATGTCGATGCCGTAGCGCCGGATGGCTTCGCCGACGCGCGCACGCGGGATCGCGCCGTCGTCGGCGAGCGCCTTCAGCGCCGCGACCACGATGAAGTGCCGGTCGACCTCGAAGAACGTGCGCAGCGCGTCGCGCGTATCCGAGCGGCCGAAGCCGTCGGTGCCGAGCGACACGAAGCGCCGGCCGTCGACGAACGCACGGATCTGGTCGCCGACGATCTTCATGTAATCGGTCGCGACGACCACCGGCCCCGTGCGGCCGTCGAGGCATTGATGCACGTACGGCACGCGCGGCGCCTCATCGGGATGCAGCAGGTTCCAGCGTTCGGCGGCCAGCCCGTCGCGGCGCAGCTCGTTCAGGCTCGTCGCGCTCCACACGTCGCTCGACACGCCGAAGTCCTGCGCGAGCAGATCGCTCGCGGCGATCACTTCACGCAGGATCGCGCCGCTGCCCATCAACTGCACGTGCGGCACGTCGGCCGCGCGCGACGCGCCTTCGCGCAGCAGGTAGAGGCCCTTGAGAATGCCGGCCTCCGCACCGTCGGGCAGCGCCGGATGCGGGTAGTTTTCGTTGAGCAGCGTGATGTAGTAGTAGACGTCCTCCTGTTCCGCGAACATCCGCCGCAGGCCGTCGCGCACGATCACCGCGAGTTCGTACGCATAGGTCGGGTCGTACGACACGCAGTTCGGAATCACCGACGACAGCACGTGGCTGTGCCCGTCGTCGTGCTGCAGCCCTTCGCCCATCAGCGTCGTGCGGCCCGATGTCGCGCCGAGCAGGAAGCCGCGTGTACGCGCGTCGCCGGCCGCCCACGCGAGATCGCCGACCCGCTGCAGCCCGAACATCGAATAGAAGATGTAGAACGGGATCGTCGGCAGGCCGTGGTTGCTGTAGGCGGTACCGGCCGCGATCCACGACGCGATCGCGCCCGATTCGTTGATGCCTTCCTGCAGGATCTGCCCGTCCTTCGCTTCCCGGTAGTAACTGAGCTGGCCCGCGTCCTGCGGCGTGTAGAGCTGGCCGAGATGCGAGTGGATGCCGATCTGGCGGAACAGCCCCTCCATCCCGAACGTGCGGGATTCGTCCGGCACGATCGGGACGACCAGCTTGCCGAGTGCCGGGTCCTTCAGCAGCGTGCCGAGGATGCGCACGAACGCCATCGTCGTGGACAGCGCGCGTTCGCCGCTGTCCTTGAGCTGCGCGTCGAATGCGGCGAGCGGCGGCACCGGCAGCGGCGCCACGTCGCTGAAGCGGGCCGGCACGTGGCCGCCGAGCGCGGCGCGGCGTTCCGCGAAGTAGCGTGCCTCGGCGCTGCCGGGTTCGGGTTTCAGGTACGGCAGGTCGTCGAGTTGCGCGTCGCTGACCGGCAGCGCGAAGCGGTCGCGGAACGCGCGTACGGCATCCGCGCTCATCTTCTTCAACTGGTGGTTCACGTTCTGGCCTTCGCCGGCTTCGCCCATCCCGAAGCCCTTGACCGTCTTCGCGAGCACGACGGTCGGCCGCCCGTCCGCGTGCATCGCCAGCGTATAGGCCGCATGCACCTTTTCCGGATCGTGGCCGCCGCGCGCGAGTTTCCAGATGTCGTCGTCGGACAGGTCGGCGACGAGCTCGAGCAGTTCGGGATACTTGCCGAAGAAATGCTCGCGCACGTACGCGCCGCTCTGCGACTTGAAGGTCTGGTAGTCGCCGTCGACGCATTCCATCATGCGCTGACGCAGCAGGCCCGTTGTGTCGCGTTCGAGCAGGCGATCCCAGCCGCCGCCCCAGATCACCTTCACGACGTTCCAGCCCGCCGCGCGGAACGTGCCTTCGAGTTCCTGGATGACCTTGCCGTTGCCGCGTACCGGGCCGTCGAGACGCTGCAGGTTGCAGTTGACGACGAAGATCAGGTTGTCGAGCCGTTCGCGCCCGGCGAGCGAGATCGCGGCGAGCGATTCGGGCTGGTCCATTTCGCCGTCGCCGAGAAATGCCCAGACCTTGCGGCCCTGGTGCGCTTTCAGCCCGCGATATTCGAGGTAGCGCATGAAGCGCGCCTGATAGGCGGCCGTGAGCGGCCCGAGCCCCATCGACACGGTGGGGAATTGCCAGAAATCCGGCATCAGCCGCGGATGCGGATACGACGACAGCCCGTCGCGTCCCGCTTCGCGGCCGGTCTCGCGGCGGAAGTTGTCGAGTTGTGCGTCCGTGATGCGGCCTTCCAGGTACGCGCGGCCGTAGATGCCGGGCGCCGAATGGCCCTGGATGTAGACCATGTCGCCGTCGAAAGTATCGGTGCGGCCGCGGAAGAAGTGATCGAAACCGACGTCGTACAGCACCGCGGCCGACTGGTAGGTCGCGATGTGGCCGCCGACGTTCGAATGCCGGGTGGCGCGCAGCACCATCACCATCGCGTTCCAGCGGATCATCGCGTTCAGGCGCCGTTCGAGCGCGAGATCGCCCGGATAGGCCGGCTGCCGTTCGCGCGGCACCGTGTTCACGTACGCGGTCGTCACGCGGCCGTGCAGGTCGCCGTGGCGCGCCGCGTCGAGGTCGGAAAGCCGGTCGATCAGGTAATGCGCGCGCGGGCGGCCCTCGAGCGCGATCACGGATTCGAGCGCATCGAGCCATTCGCGGGTTTCCTGCGGGTCGATGTCGGGTAGCGCGAGAGGTGCGGTCATGCAATGTCTCCAGAAGCATAAGGCTGCGCGGGGCGGCGGTCGTGGCGCCGCATCGCGCGACGGGACGCCCGTCGATCGGCGGGCAGGTAATTGCAATTGCAATCGTATGGGGGCAATTGTTATCGAGGTAAAATTTAATTGCAACTGCAACTGCAATTCAATGAGAGGAACGACCTGACATGAGCGCACCCGAACCCGATCTGTGGTTCTCGTTCGTCCGCGCGCACCGGACGATGATTCGCGAAATCGAGCGCCGCCTCGCGGCTGCCGGCCTGCCGGCGTATGCGTGGTACGACGCGTTGTGGGGGCTCGAAAGCGGGCCCGACGGCACGCGCCGGATGCACGAGCTGGCCGACGTGCTCGCGATCGAGCGTTACAACCTCACGCGGCTGGTCGACCGGCTCGAGCAGGAAGGGCTCGTCACGCGCGCCCGTTCGGCGGACGACGGCCGCGCCGCGTACGCGAGCATCACCGACAAGGGGCGCACGCTGCGCAAGAAGATGTGGAAGGTGTACCAGTCGACGGTCGCGGAACTCTTCCTCGATCAGTTCGGCGGCAAGGAGCAGGCGGCGATGGCCGCCGCGCTCGATCGTGCGACCGCCGCGGCGCGCGAGGCGGCAGCCGACGCGAAGTAGCGGCGGGCTGCCGGCGCGTCAGCCGCTCGCGTGGCGG
>NZ_QOBB01000105.1:0-23993 GCF_024704855.1 Burkholderia sp. HAN2018
CGGCCTCCCGATCCGCCGGCGCAAGCGCCGCCCGCGCGACTGGCGGCCCGAGCGGCCGCGCGAGCGATTGCTGGAGCGCGGGTCGGCCGCGCTGACCGACGACGAACTGATCGCCCTGCTGCTCGGCACCGGCAAGCCGGGGCACGACGTGTTCGTCACGGCCCGCGCGCTGGTCGGGCAGTTCAAGACGTTGCGCGGGCTGCTCGAGGCAACCGCCGACGATTTCGAGGCGCACCCCGGCATCGGCCCCGCGCGCTCCGCGCGGCTGGTTGCGGTCACCGAGATCGCGCGGCGCGTGCTGAAGGAGAAAGCGCGCGAGAAGAGGCTGATCGATTCGCCCGGCGCGGTCGAGGACTATCTGCGGATGAAGATCGGTGCGCGCCCGCACGAAGTGTTCGCCGCGGTCTACCTCGACGCGCGCCATGGCCTGATCGACACCGAGGAAATCACGCGCGGCTCGCTGACGCGCATGGCCGTCTACCCGCGCGAGATCGTGCGCCGCGCGATGGTGCACAACGCCGCGGCGCTGATCGTCGCGCACAACCATCCGTCCGGCGCGGTACAGCCGAGCGCGGAGGATCGGCGCCTGACCCGCGTGCTGCACGACGCGCTCGCGCTCGTCGACGTTCAGCTGCTCGATCACGTCGTCATCGGCACCAGTGATACTTTTTCGTTCGCACGGGCCGGTTGGCTGTAGACTGTGCGGTTGCGGCCCGCCTGAGGGCGCCGCAACGGCGATGCGAAATTAGGTTTGATTTTTCTGAACTTTTTCTGCTAGAATCGCCGTCTGTCTTTTTTCCAACCAGTTCTAGCCATCGAAGGGCCTTGTCTGTAAGGGCTTCGGCGTTCTGAGTGCAGCCATGGATCACGTGGCGGTACGATGGAACCTTCATCGGCGATCGAACCCCGAATTTAGCGTATTAGGAGTGCTCTCATGGCACGCGTATGCCAAGTAACTGGGAAAGCGCCGATGAGCGGCAACAACGTTTCCCACGCCAACAACAAGACGAAGCGCCGCTTCCTGCCGAACCTGCAAAACCGCCGGTTCTGGGTGGAGAGCGAAAACCGCTGGGTGCGCCTGCGCGTCTCGAACGCCGGCCTGCGCCTGATCGACAAGAACGGCATCGATTCCGTGCTCGCTGACCTGCGCGCACGCGGCGAAGCCTAAGCCCAAGGAGCACAATCATGGCAAAAGGCGCACGCGACAAGATCAAGCTCGAGTCGACCGCTGGTACGGGTCACTTCTACACGACCACGAAGAACAAGCGCAACATGCCGGAAAAGATGGCGATCAAGAAGTTCGATCCCGTCGTCCGCAAGCATGTGGAATACAAAGAAACCAAGATCAAGTAATCTCCGGTTTCTGCCAGCCTGACGGCGACCGAAAAGCCCCGCACATGCGGGGCTTTTTGTTTTGCGCGCACGCTCCGGCGCGACGCGGTATGCTCTCCCCTTTCCGCGGCTGCGGCCGCCGGAACGCACAAGATCAAAAGCGTAACGATGGAGATGCAGCATGAAATTCGACGTGGCGATCGTCGGCAGCGGCCTGGCAGGGCTGTCGGTCGCACTCAACCTGGCCAGCACGCGACGTGTCGCGCTGATCGCGAAACGTTCGATGATGGAGGGAGCAAGCGATAACGCGCAAGGCGGCATCGCGGCCGTCCTCGATTCGGCGGACAGCATCGAGAACCACGTCGACGACACGCTGGTCGCCGGCGGCGGGCTGTGCGACGAAGGCGCGACGCGCTACATCGTCGAGCACGGCCGCGAAGCGATCGAATGGCTGATCTCCCAGGGCGTGCCGTTCACGAAGGACGACGCAGCCGAGCTCGGCTTCCACCTCACGCGCGAAGGCGGCCACAGCCACCGCCGGATCATCCACGCGGCCGACGCGACCGGCCACGCGGTGCTCGCGACGCTGTCGGCGCGGGCGCGCCAGCATCCGAACATTACGTTCTTCGAAAACCACCACGCGATCGACCTGATCACGTCGGACCGCCTCGGCCTGCCCGGCCGCCGCTGTCACGGCCTGTATGCGCTCGACGTCGACAACGACCGCACGATCACGATCGAGGCGCCGCATACGGTGCTCGCGACCGGCGGCGCCGGCAAGGTCTACCTGTACACGACGAACCCCGACACCGCGACCGGCGACGGCATCGCGATGGCGTGGCGCGCGGGCTGCCGCGTGTCCAACATGGAATTCATCCAGTTTCACCCGACCTGCCTGTTCCATCCCTATGCAAAGTCGTTCCTGATCTCGGAAGCCGTGCGCGGCGAAGGCGGCCTGCTGAAGCTGCCCGACGGTACGCGCTTCATGCCCGCGCACGATCCGCGCGCCGAACTCGCACCGCGCGACATCGTCGCACGCGCGATCGACTTCGAGATCAAGAAGCGCGGGATCGACTGCGTGTATCTCGACATCAGCCACCAGCCGGAAGCGTTCCTGCGCGAGCACTTCCCGACGATCCACGCGCGCTGCCTCGAATTCGGCATCGATATCGCGAAGCAGCCGATTCCCGTCGTGCCGGCCGCCCACTACACGTGCGGCGGCGTCGTCACCGATCTCGCCGGGCGCACCGATCTCGCGGGCCTGTATGCGGTCGGCGAAACGTCGTACACCGGGCTCCACGGTGCGAACCGGCTCGCGAGCAACTCGCTGCTCGAATGTCTCGTGATCGGCCGAGCGGCGGCCGACGCGATCGAGGCGGCCGGCTTCGATGCCGAAACGCCCGCCACGCTGCCCGCGTGGGACGAAAGCCGCGTGTCGGATGCGGACGAGGAAGTCGTCGTTGCGCACAACTGGGACGAGCTGCGCCGCCTGATGTGGAACTACGTCGGCATCGTGCGTACCGACAAGCGTCTCGAACGCGCGAAGCACCGGCTGTCGCTGCTGCGCGACGAGATCCAGGAGTACTACGCGAACTTCCGCGTGACGCGCGACCTGCTCGAACTGCGCAACCTCGTCGACGTGGCGACACTGATCGTGAAAAGCGCGTACTCGCGCCGCGAAAGCCGCGGGCTGCACTACAGCCGCGACTGGCCGCACACGCTGCCGAAGGCGCTGCCGAGCGTGCTCACGCCCCGCTCGCGCCGCTGACCGCCACGCCGTTCCCGGCTGCGGCCCACGAAAAAAGCCGCTGGCGTTTGCGCGCCAGCGGCTTTTTTTGTCAGACGGTATGTCGCGCGGTCAGTCGACGATACGCATCGAATAGTCCGTCGCGCGCACGTCCTTCGTCAGCGCGCCGATCGAGATACGGTCGACACCCGTTTCCGCGAACGCACGCACCGTATCGAAATTGACGCCGCCCGACACTTCGAGCACAGCCTTGCCGTTCGCGACACGCACCGCTTCACGCATCATGTCGAGCGTGAAGTTGTCGAGCAGCACCGACTGCGCGCGGTGCGCGAGCGCCGTATCGAGTTGCGCGAGCGTCTCGACTTCGACCTGCACGGGCACGCCCGACTCCAGCGCGAACGCCGCGTCGAGCGCCTCGCCGACACCGCCTGCCGCTGCGATGTGGTTCTCCTTGATCAGGATGCCGTCATACAGCGCGAGACGCTGGTTCTCGCCGCCGCCGACACGCACAGCGTATTTCTGCGCGAGCCGCAGGCCCGGCAGCGTCTTGCGCGTGTCGAGGATCTTCGCGCGCGTGCCTTCGACGCGCTCGACGTAACGGCGCGTCGCAGTCGCGACACCCGACAGCAACTGCAGGAAGTTCAGTCCGTTGCGCTCGGCCGTCAGCAGTGCACGCGCCGGCCCTTCGAGTTCGCAGACGGTCGAATCGGGCGTCATCCGGTCGCCTTCGCGATAGCGCCATTGCACGACGATCGCCGGATCGATTCGTGCAATCACGGCCTCGAACCACGGTACACCGCACAGCACGGCGTCCTCGCGCACGATGATGCGCGCCCGGCGACGCCCGCCGGCCGGCACGAGCCGCCCGGTCTGGTCGCCCGTGCCGACGTCTTCCGCGATCGCATCGGCCACGTTGCGCGCGATCGCATCGTCGAATGCCGCGCCGTATTGCTCGCGGACGACGTCGAACAGCGGGGATACGGCTGCGTTCGTCATGCAGCCCCCACGTTCGCAAACAGTTGCTGGTCACGCTGCAGATCGCCGCTCGCCTGCACGCGCTTCTTGTGCGCCGCTGCGAAATCGAGCATTCGGTCGATCGGCAGACGTGCACGCTCGCCGATCGCGGGATCGACGAAGATCTCGTTGTGACCGCGTTCGAGCACGTCGGCAAGGTTCGCGAGGCCGTTCATCGCCATCCACGGGCAATGCGCGCAGCTCTTGCAGGTTGCGCTGTTGCCGGCCGTCGGTGCGGCGATGAAGGTCTTGCCGGGCGCCGCAAGCTGCATCTTGTGCAGGATGCCGAGATCGGTCGCGACGATGAAGCGCGTCGCGTCGAACTTCACGGCTGCGTCGATCAATTGCGTCGTCGAGCCGACGACGTCCGCCTGTGCGACGACATTTTCCGGCGATTCGGGGTGGACGAGCACCTTCGCGTCCGGATACTCGGCGCGCAGCAGGTCGAGTTCGATGCCCTTGAACTCGTCGTGGACGAGGCACGAGCCTTGCCACAACAGCATGTCCGCGCCGGTTTTCTTCTGGATGTAGCTGCCGAGATGGCGATCCGGCGCCCAGATGATCTTCTCGCCGCGCGCATGCAGGTCGGCCACGATCTCGAGGCCGATCGACGACGTGACCATCCAGTCCGCGCGCGCCTTCACGGCGGCGCTGGTATTCGCGTAGACGACGACGGTACGGTCGGGATGCGCATCGCAGAACGCCGAGAATTCGTCGACCGGGCAGCCGAGGTCGAGCGAGCAGGTCGCATCGAGGTCGGGCATCAGGATCCGCTTGTTCGGGCTCAGGATCTTCGCGGTTTCGCCCATGAAGCGCACGCCGGCGACGACCAGCGTCTGCGCATCGTGATCGCGGCCGAAGCGGGCCATTTCGAGCGAGTCGGCGACACAGCCGCCCGTTTCGTCGGCCAGTTCCTGCAATTCGGCGTCGACGTAGTAGTGCGCGACCAGGACGGCCTTTTCGCGCACGAGCAGCGCCTTGATACGTGCCTTCAGTGCAGCGCGCTCTTCGGCGGACGGTGCGTCGGGCACCTTGGCCCATGCCTGCCCCACGCCGCACACGGTCCCTGCTGCGACGGGCCGATCGTATTCGACGGGTTTGATCGTCGATTGCATCTCCATATCTCCTGTCGATCCAAGTTAGCGCTTTAGCGCTTACTTGGATCCCATGCTTCGCGGTCGATCCAAGTTAGTGCTTTGGCGCTTACTTCGATCCATGCTTCGCAGTCGATCCAAGTTAGTGCTTTGGCGCTTACTTCGATCCATGCTTCGCGGTCGACCAGCATCAGCGCCTCGGCGCCCCCTCCGGCCTCACCCCTGTGCTCGCCCCGGGGCAACCATTCGCCGCTGCCCCCAAGCCTCATACAAATCCGGCCCTGCCGATCACCTTCAAAAACCGGAAGCCCAAATAAAAAACCCCGCCAACGCGGGGTTTTTGACGTCCTTAGATTCTAATCGATTTCGAATCAGGCGTAGCGGCGCAGGCGCGTCGCGAATTCCTGCAGCGCCTTGATGCCGCTTTGTTCTGCGCGATGGCACCAATCCTGCAATTGGGCGAGAAGCTGTTCGCGCGATGCGGTCGAACGATCCCAGATCGCGGCCAGATCCTGGCGGAGCTGGAAGTACGTGTGCAGCTTCTGGCTGTTCGCGAAGATTTCCGGCAGCAGCTTCTTCTGCGGCTCGTCGAGGCCGTCGGCATCCTTGTGGAACCACTTGCGCGCACCGCGCATCAGCTGGTACTTCTCGCCGCCGATTTCCTTCAGGTGCGCGAGCTCCTGGCGGTATGCGCGCTTCACGGCCTTGCCGTAGCGCGCCATCACTTCGTAGCGGTTCGACAGCACGGCCTGCAGCGTTTCCTGGTCGAGCACCGTCTTCGGCTTGTTCAGGCGCGGCGTCGGTGCGACCTTCTTCACCTTCGCGAGACCGAATGCCGACATGATGCGGATGTACATCCAGCCGATGTCGAACTCGTACCACTTGTTCGACAGCTTCGCCGACGTCGCGAACGTGTGGTGGTTGTTGTGCAGCTCTTCGCCGCCGATCACGATGCCCCACGGGAACAGGTTCGTGCTCGCGTCGGCCGAGTTGAAGTTGCGATAACCCCAGAAGTGACCGAAGCCGTTGACGACGCCAGCCGCCCAGAACGGAATCCAGACCATCTGCACGGCCCAGACGGTCAGGCCGAGCACGCCGAACAGCGCGACGTCGATCACCATCATCAGGCTCACGCCGAGGATCGGGTACTTCGAGTAGATGTTGCGTTCGATCCAGTCGTTCGGCGTGCCGTGGCTGAACTTGCGCATCGTCTCTTCATTCTTCGCTTCCGCGCGATACAGTTCGGCCCCCTCGAGGAACACCTTCCAGATGCCGCGCGTCTGCGGGCTGTGCGGATCTTCCTCGGTCTCGCACTTCGCATGGTGCTTGCGGTGAATCGCGGCCCACTGGCCCGTCAGCATGCCGGTCGTCATCCACAGCCAGAGGCGGAAGAAGTGGCTCGCGATCGGATGCAGCTCGAGTGCGCGATGCGCCTGGCAGCGGTGCAGGTAGACCGTCACGCCGATGATCGTGACGTGCGTGACGGCGAGCGCGAACAGCGCGACCTGCCACCACGAAAAATGCAGGAGCCCGTGGGAAAGAAAATCGAGCAGGGAATTCAACAAGGCAGTTACCTGTGATGAGAGCGACGCCGGCCCGCGCCAAGCGTCAGAAAAATGAAAGCATACCGCGTGTAGACCAGAATTTTACTTCAACCGTTCCAAGTCTTTGTAAAAAATGAACATTTTCTTGCCCTGACGCAACAGGCGCAGTCCATGGGCGGACTTGGAACGGCCCGCGATCCGGTTCCGACCGTGGGGCCGATACATTTGGCGACCGGCTTGCGCTACGCAGCCGGCGCCCGCCCGTCCGCCGCGCCGTTGCCGGCCGCCACGCCGGCGGCAGAAAAGCCGTCGGGCAGCCCCACGACCCGCACTTCGCGCTGCGGGAACGGGATCGAAATCCCGTGCTCGCTGAACAGCCGCCAGATATTGCGGTTCACGGTCGAACGCACGCCGGACGTGCCTTTCGCCGAATCCTCGATCCAGAAACCGAGCTCCAGGTCGATCCCGTCCGCACCGAAACTCACCAGATACGGGGTCGGAGCCGGTTCCGCCAGCACGCGCGGCACGTCCCTGGCCGCATCGGCGAGCAACACGAGCGCGTGCTCGACATCGCTGGTGTACGCGACCTGCACCGCAACCTTCGCGTAGCCGCGCGTCAGGTACGACGACTGGTTCTGCACGACGTCGGTGATCAGCTTCTCGTTCGGAATCAGCGTCTCGTTGCCGTCGAGGCCGCGCACGACCGTGTAGCGCGTGCGAATCTGCGTGACGACGCCCTGCAGCCCGCCGACGCTGATCGCGTCGCCGAGCCGCAGCGAGCGGTCGAGCAGGATGATGAAGCCCGACACGTAGTTGCTGGCGATCTTCTGCAGCCCGAAACCGAGGCCGACACCCACCGCGCCACCGAACACGCCGAGCACCGTCACGTCGATGCCGACCAGCGACAGCCCGATCAGGATCGCCGCGAATACCAGCAGCGCGCGGCCGACCCGCGACAGCACGACCTTCAGGTTCGCGTCGAGCGTGCTTGCGCGCGTGAGGCGATCCTCGAGCACCGAGCCCAGCCACATCGCGACCATCAGCGTCACGCATACCCACAGCGCGCCGGAAATCACCGACAGCAGCGTGAGGTGCGCGTTGGCGACGCGGAACTGCACGCTGTCGAGCCAGCCCAGCACGTCGCGCTGAATGCCCAGCACGGTCAGCACCATCGCGGCCCACACGACGGTCGACACGATCTTCTCGACGATCGACAGCCACGCATGCGTGTGGCCGTCGCGCGCGAACACGCGCCGCGCGAAGAAGAACAGCACGTAGATCAGCCCGATGCCGAACAGCGGCACGAGCGCCAGCGACAGCAGCGACGTCGACATGAACGGGTCGAACGCGAGCTGCGCGGCGCCGACGAAGACGCTGCCGAACAACGGGAACAGCGCGCGCTTCAGGCTTTGCGCGCCCGCGCCGGGTGCGCGGCCGGCCGCCCGGCGGCGTGCATCGATGCGGCCGTGCACGAAGCGCGCGGTCACCCATGCGAAACACAGCGCGCCGACGAGGATCGCCGCCTGCCAGATCATCACCGGCTGGTGGAAGTCACGAATGACCGATTCCAGCCGGTGCGACAGCAGGCGGCTCTGCAGGTTTTCCATCGTCAGTCCGTGCGGTCGTTACTGCGCAGCGCGCCGTTCGAGGACGGCGGCGAAGAAACCGTCGGTTGCGTGACGGTGCGGCCACAACGACAGGTAGTCGCCGGTCTCGAGCGCGATGCGCTGGTCATCCAGCACCTTCTGCGCCGGCACCAGCACGAACTCGGGATGGTCGGCCAGGAACTGCTCGACGATGCGTTCGTTCTCGGCGTCGAGCACGCTGCAGGTGGCATAGACGAGCCGGCCGCCCTTCTTCACCAGACGCGCGGCGCTCGCGAGGATCGACGCCTGCTTCGGCGTGAGTTCATCGATCGCGGTGCGCGTCTGGCGCCACTTCAGGTCCGGATTGCGGCGCAGCGTGCCGAGGCCGCTGCACGGCGCGTCGACCAGCACGCGGTCGATCTTGCCGGCGAGCCGCTTGATCTTCGCATCGTGCTCGCTGTCGATCAGCACCGGGTTCACGTTCGACAGCCCGCTGCGTGCGAGGCGCGGCTTCAGCTTCGCGAGGCGCTTCTCCGACACGTCGAACGCATAGAGGCGCCCAGTCGAGCGCATCATCGCGCCCAGCGCGAGCGTCTTGCCGCCCGCGCCCGCGCAGAAATCGACAACCATCTCGCCGCGGCGCGGCGCGACCAGCGAACACAGCAGCTGGCTGCCTTCGTCCTGCACCTCGATCGCGCCTTCCTCGAACAGCTTCAGGCGCGTCAGCGCCGGCTTGCCGACCACGCGCACGCCGAACGGTGCGAACGGCGTCGCGCCCGCGTCGATGCCGCTCGCGCGCAGCCCGTCGATGACCTGGTCGCGGCTCGCCTTCTGCGCGTTGGCGCGCAGGTCGAGCGGCGCCGGATAGTTCAGCGCGGCGGCAAGCTGCGCGAGCTCGTCGGCGTCGAAACGGGCCGACAGCGCCTGGTGAATCCAGTCGGGCAGGTTCGTGCGAATGCGCACGGGCAGGCTCGCCGGGTCGATTTTCGACACGTGCTCGAGCCAGGCCGACTCGGTGTCCGACAGGAACGGCTTCAGCGCATTGCGGCCGACCGTCTGCATCAGGCCGAGCAGCGTGAGGCGTCGTGCCGGCGTACCGGTGCCGCTCTCGGCGAGGTGCGAAAACTCCATTTTCCGGCGCAGCACCGCGAACACCGCCTCGGCGATCACGCCGCGCTCCGCGTGCCCGAGCTTCGGGTGCGCGCGGAAGAACCGGCTCGTCGTCGCGTCGGCGGGGCCGGCGAACTTCAGCACCTCGGCCAGCAAAGTCTCGGTCTGGCCGATCAGGAATCCGTGCAGCTTCATACGCCCTCACTCGTTTCGGTATGCGGTTGATCCGCGAAAATCCAGCGCGCCTCTTCCGGCGCCACCACTGCGCGGCCGTTCTCGAGGCGCAAACGGCCCTCGATGAACCAGCGCACCGCGCGCGGATACAGCACATGCTCGACCGCCAGCACGCGCTGCGCGAGCGCCGCCGCGTCGTCGCCCGCGCGCACGGGCACCGCGCCCTGCGCGACGATCGCGCCGCTGTCGAGCTCGGGGATGACGAAATGCACGCTCGCGCCATGCAGCGCGACACCCGCGTCGAGCGCCTGCTGATGCGTGTGGATGCCCTTGAAGCTCGGCAGCAGCGACGGATGGATGTTCAGCAACCGGCCTTCGTATCGTCTGACGAATGCGGGCGTGAGGATGCGCATGAAGCCGGCGAGGACGACGAGATCGGGCGCGAACCGGTCGATCTCGGCGGCGAGCGCCGCGTCGAAGCTGTCGCGGCCGTCGAACGAGCGGTGGTCGACCACCGCCGTCGCCACCCCGTGCGACGCGGCAAAAGCCAGTCCGGCCGCGTCGGGCCGGTTGGCGATCACGGCGGCAATCTCGGCCGGCCAGCGTTCCTGCGCGCACGCGCGGACGATGGCCTCCATGTTGCTGCCGCGACCGGAAATCAGGATCACGAGTTTTTTCATCCGCGAATTTTACCATTCGCCCCCGCCTTTCCCGCCTTCTCGGCCGCCGGCCCGCCCGAACGTTTATAATCTTCTGCTTTGCGGCATCCCACCGCCCATTCCCCGACGCTGCATCCGCTATCGTGAAAGTCTTCCGCGGCCTGCCCAACGCCGAGAGCCGCGCCCCGTGCGCGCTGACGATCGGCAACTTCGACGGTGTCCATCGCGGCCACCAGGCCCTGCTCGCGCGCGTGCGCGCGGCAGCGGACGCGCGCGGCCTGCCCGTGTGCGTGATGACGTTCGAGCCGCACCCGCGAGAATTCTTCAACCCCGCCGGCGCGCCGCCGCGCATCGCGATGCTGCGCGACAAGCTCGAGGCGCTGCGCGACCACGGTGTCGACCGCGTCGTCGTCGAGCACTTCAACCACACGTTCGCGAGCCAGTCGCCGCAGGCGTTCGTCGAACGCACGCTGGTCGGCGGGCTGCACACGCGCTGGATGATGGTCGGCGACGATTTCTGCTACGGCGCGAAGCGCGCGGGCACCTTCGACACGCTGAAGGCGGCCGGCGAACAGTACGGCTTCGAGGTCGAGCAGATGGGTACGGTCGCGGGCAGCGACGGCACGCGCATCTCCAGCTCGGGCGTGCGCGCCGCGCTCGCCGCGGGCGATCTCGACGCGGCCGCGCAGGCGCTCGGCCACGGCTATGCGATCAGCGGCCACGTCGCGCACGGGCTGAAGCTCGGCCGCGACCTCGGCTTCCCGACGCTGAACCTCCCGATCGCGCACAAGCGTCCGGCGCTCGCGGGCATCTTCGTCGTGCAGGTGCACGGCCTCGGCCCCACCCCGCTGCCGGGCGTCGCGAGCCTCGGGCTGCGCCCGACCGTCGACGATTCCGGCCGCGTGCTGCTCGAGGTCCACCTGCTCGACTGGCACGGCGACGCGTACGGCAAGCTCATCCGCGTCGAATTCCTGAAGAAGCTGCGCGACGAAGCGAAATTCGACGATCTCGAGGCGCTGTCGCGCGCGATCGCGCTGGACGTCGCGAATGCGCGCGCGTACTTCATCGAGCGTGACCGTGCGCCGGGCAGCCGCGCCACGGGCTTCTCGACGTCGGCCACCGACCGAATTAGCTGATCCGGACGGCGGCGCCTGGCGCCGCACCCTCGCGCCGCTCACTCGCGCGCATCCCCGATTCACGACGCTCGCGCGTCTCCCGATTTAGATAGCGATCCCATCATGAGCAACAAGAAAGCCGATTCGAAACCGCAGGCCAAGTATCCGGTCAACCTGCTCGACACGCCGTTCCCGATGCGCGGCGACCTGCCCAAGCGCGAGCCGCAGTGGGTCAAGGAATGGGAAGAGCGCGGCCTCTACGAGAAGATCCGCGCAGCCAGCAAGGGCCGGCCGAAGTTCATCCTGCACGACGGCCCGCCGTATGCGAACGGCGACATCCACCTCGGCCACGCCGTCAACAAGATCCTGAAGGACATCGTCGTCAAGTCGCGCAACATGGCCGGCTTCGACGCGCCGTACGTGCCCGGCTGGGATTGCCACGGGATGCCGATCGAGATCCAGATCGAGAAGCAGTTCGGCAAGTCGCTGCCGGCGGCCGAAGTGATGAGCAAGGCACGCGCGTACGCGACCGAGCAGATCGAGAAGCAGAAGGTCGGCTTCAAGCGTCTCGGCGTGCTCGGCGACTGGGCCAACCCGTACAAGACGATGAACTTCGTCAACGAGGCTGAAGAGATCCGCGCGCTCGGCAAGATCATCGAGAAGGGTTACGTGTATCGCGGGCTGAAGCCGGTGAACTGGTGCTTCGACTGCGGCTCGGCGCTCGCGGAAGCGGAAGTCGAGTACAAGGACCGCACCGACCCGACGATCGACGTGATGTTCGCGTTCGCGGAACCGGAAAAGACCGCGCAGGCGTTCGGCCTGCCGGCGCTGCCGCGCGCCGACGGCGGCATCGTGATCTGGACCACCACGCCGTGGACGATCCCCGCGAACCAGGCGCTGAACCTCCATCCGGAAATCGTCTACGCGCTGGTCGACACCGAGCGCGGGCTGCTGATCATCGCGGAAGAACGTGTCGAAGCCTGCATGACCGACTTCAAGCTGACCGGCCGCGTCGTCGCGACCGCGCCGGGCGTGAAGCTCGCGAACCTGCGCTTCCACCACCCGCTCGCATCGGCCCACCCCGGCTACAAGCGCACCGCGCCCGTCTACCTCGGCGACTACGTGACGACCGACACCGGTACCGGCGTCGTGCACTCGTCGCCCGCATACGGCATCGAGGACTTCCAGTCGTGCAAGGCGCACGGGATGACCGACTCGGACATCATCAACCCGGTGATGGGCGACGGCCGTTACATCGAATCGCTGCCGCTGTTCGGCGGCCTGTCGATCTGGGACGCGAACCCGAAGGTCGTCGACGCGCTGCGCGAGGCCGGCTCGCTGCTGCGCAGCGAGCACTACAAGCACAGCTACATGCACTGCTGGCGTCACAAGACGGCGATCATTTACCGCGCGACGTCGCAGTGGTTCGCCGGCATGGACGTGACGCCGCGCGACGGCGGCAAGACGCTGCGCGAAACCGCGCTCGAAGGCATCGACGCCACCGCGTTCTACCCGTCGTGGGGCAAGCAGCGCCTGTTCAGCATGATCGCGAACCGTCCCGACTGGACGCTGTCGCGCCAGCGCCAATGGGGCGTGCCGATGGCGTTCTTCGTGCACAAGGAAACCGGCGAGCTGCACCCGCGCACGCTCGAGCTGCTCGAGGAAGTCGCGAAGCGCGTCGAGCAGTCGGGTATCGAGGCCTGGCAGACGCTCGACCCGCGCGAGCTGATCGGCGACGACGCGAACCTGTACGAAAAGAACCGCGACACGCTCGACGTGTGGTTCGACTCGGGCACGACGCACTGGCACGTGCTGCGCGGCTCGCACAAGGATCAGCTGCAGTTCCCGGCCGACCTCTACCTCGAAGGCTCGGACCAGCACCGCGGCTGGTTCCATTCGTCGCTCTTGACCGCATCGATGATCGACGGCCGCGCGCCGTACAAGGGCCTGCTCACGCACGGCTTCACGGTCGACGGCGAAGGCCGCAAGATGAGCAAGTCGCTCGGCAACGGCATCGATCCGCATGAAGTCGCAAACCGCCTCGGCGCGGAAATCATCCGCCTGTGGATCGCATCGACCGACTATTCGGGCGAGCTCGCGATCTCCGAGGAAATCCTGAAGCGCGTGACCGAAGGCTACCGCCGCATCCGCAACACGCTGCGCTTCCTGCTCGCGAACCTGTCGGACTTCGACTTCGCGCAGCACGCGGTGCCCGTCGACGAATGGCTCGAGATCGACCGTTATGCGGTCGCGTTCTCGCAGCAACTGCAGACGGAACTGCTCGGCCACTACGAGAAGTACGAATTCCACCCGGTCGTCGCGAAGCTGCAGACGTACTGCTCGGAAGATCTCGGCGGCTTCTACCTCGACGTGCTGAAGGACCGCCTGTACACGAGCGCGGCCGATTCGCGCGCGCGCCGCTCCGCGCAGACCGCGCTGTACCACCTCACGCACGGCCTGCTGCGCGTGCTCGCACCGTTCCTGTCGTTCACGGCGGAAGAAGCGTGGAAGGTGTTCCAGCCGGCCAGCGACACGATCTTCACGGAAACCTACTACGCGTATCCGGAAGTCGCCGGCTCGGCCGCGCTGATCGAGAAGTGGGCGCTGCTGCGCGACGTGCGCGGCAACGTGACGAAGGCGCTCGAGGAAGCGCGCACCGCGAACCGCATCGGTTCGTCGCTGCAGGCCGAAGTCGCCGTGCATGCGAGCGGCGCACGCTACGACGCGCTCACGAGCCTCGGCGATGATCTCAAGTTCGTGCTGATCACGTCGGCCGCGACGGTCGTCAAGGTCGACGACGAAGCGCAGGAAAGCGTCGACGTCGCAGCGTCGAAGTACCAGAAGTGCGAACGCTGCTGGCACTACCGCGAAGATGTCGGCGCGCACGCCGATCACCCGACGCTGTGCGGCCGCTGCTTCTCCAACCTGTTCGAAAACGGCGAAATCCGGAGCGCTGCTTGAATATGGCGAAAACCCTCTCGAAACCGGCCAGCGGCGCGCTTGCGCCCTGGCTCGGCATTTCGCTGATCGTGATCCTGTTCGACCAGCTGTCGAAGATCGCGATCCTGAAAACGTTCGTGTACGGCGCGCAGCATGCGCTGACGTCGTTCTTCAACCTCGTGCTGGTGTACAACCGCGGCGCTGCGTTCGGCTTCCTGTCGACCGCGAGCGGCTGGCAGCGCTGGGCGTTCACCGCGCTCGGCATCGGCGCGACGCTCGTGATCTGCTTCCTGCTGAAGCGCCACGGCCACCAGCGGCTGTTCAGCGTGTCGCTCGCGCTGATCCTCGGCGGCGCGCTCGGCAACGTGATCGACCGGCTCGTCTACGGCCACGTGATCGACTTCCTCGATTTCCACCTCGGCGCCTGGCACTTCCCGGCGTTCAACCTCGCCGATTCCGCGATCACGATCGGCGCGGTGCTGCTGATCTACGACGAACTGCGTCGCGTGCGCGGCTCGCGCTAAGCGCGCATACTCGGCGTCGACGGCCGGCTTCGCGCCGGCCGTTCCGTTCGACCCTTGGAGGCCTGAGTTGGCACAAGCAGAACTCGCAGGAAAACACCTCGTTCTCGGCCTGACGGGCGGCATCGCCTGCTACAAGATCGCCGAGCTCACGCGGCTGCTCGTGAAGGCAGGCGCGACCGTGCAGGTCGCGATGACCGAAGCCGCCACCCAGTTCATCACGCCCGTCACGATGCAGGCGCTGTCTGGCCGGCCCGTCTATACGAGCCAGTGGGACGCGCGCATCGACAACAACATGGCGCACATCGACCTGTCGCGCGAAGCCGACGCGATCGTGATCGCGCCCGCGTCGACGGATTTCCTCGCGAAGCTCGCGCACGGGTTCGCGGACGACCTGCTGTCGACGCTGTGCGTCGCGCGCGACTGCCCGCTGCTCGTCGTCCCCGCGATGAACCGCCAGATGTGGCAGAACCCGGCCACGCAACGCAATGCTGCGCAACTGCGCGCGGACGGCGTGTCGGTGCTCGGCCCGGATTCGGGTGCGCAGGCGTGCGGCGAAGTCGGCGACGGCCGCATGCTCGAGCCCGAGGCGATCTATGAAGCGATCGTCGCGCACTTCGCGCCGAAGGTGCTCGCGCACCGGCGCGTGCTGATCACGGCCGGCCCGACGTTCGAGCCGCTCGACCCGGTACGCGGCCTCACGAACCGCTCGAGCGGCAAGATGGGCTTCGCGCTCGCGCGCGCCGCGCAGCAGGCCGGCGCCGACGTGCATCTCGTCGCGGGGCCGGTCGCGCTCGACACGCCGTGGGGCGTCTACCGGCAGGACGTGCAGACGGCCCAGCAGATGTACGACGCGGTGATGCATGCCGTGAACGACGCCGACATCTTCATCGCGGTGGCCGCGGTCGCCGACTGGCGCGTCGCCCAGCCGGCCGAGCACAAGATGAAGAAGACGGCCGACCGCAAGATGCCCGCACTCGCGTTCGTCGAGAACCCGGACATCC
The DNA here is from genome assembly GCF_024704855.1 of Burkholderia sp. HAN2018. NCBI lineage: Bacteria > Pseudomonadati > Pseudomonadota > Betaproteobacteria > Burkholderiales > Burkholderiaceae > Burkholderia > Burkholderia sp. HAN2018. The sequence goes on from NZ_QOBB01000105.1 coordinate 15,841, forward strand.
TCGCGTCCGTCGCGGCGCTGCCCGATCCGCCGTACTGCGTCGGGTTCGCGGCCGAAAGCGGCGACCTCGACGTGCACGGCGACGAGAAGCGCAAACGCAAGAACGTGCCGCTGCTCGTCGGCAACCTCGGCCCGCTGACGTTCGGCCGCGACGACAACGAAGTCGTGCTGTTCGAGGCCGCCGGCCTCACGCGCCTGCCACGCGCACCGAAAGACGAACTCGCGCACACGCTCGTCGCGGAAATCGCGAAACGCCTGCCCGACAACCGCCTGATCTGATCTCCCGCGCGGCGGCCGCCGCCGCGCCCTTCCCGCCTCATCCGACGACCGCATGAAACTCGACCTGAAGATTCTCGACGCGCGCATGCGCGACTACCTGCCCGCCTACGCGACCACCGGCAGCGCGGGCCTCGACCTGCGTGCGTGCCTCGACGCGCCGGTGACGCTGCAGCCGGGCGAAACGACGCTCGTGCCGACGGGCCTCGCGATCCACCTCGCCGATCCGGGCTACGCCGCGCTGATCCTGCCGCGCTCGGGCCTCGGCCACAAGCACGGCATCGTACTTGGCAACCTCGTCGGCCTGATCGATTCCGACTACCAGGGCCAGCTGATGGTCTCGACGTGGAACCGCGGCCAGACCGAGTTCGTGCTGAATCCGTTCGAGCGGCTCGCGCAACTCGTGATCGTGCCGGTCGTGCAGGCGCAGTTCAACATCGTCGACGACTTCGCGGAAAGCGATCGCGGCGAGGGCGGCTTCGGCAGCACTGGCCGTCACTGAACGGCGCAATGACAAAGGGGCCTCGCGGCCCCTTTTTCCTGTCCGTCGCCGTCACTCTTCGACGGGTTGCGCGATCCGCGAGGGCGCAAGGTCGCGCTGTCGCGCCTGGGCGACGATCGCGTAGATCACCAGTGCGACCAGCACGCCGAGCAGCACCGCCGACGAACCAACCGTCCCGAGCGCCAGCCCACCCTTCGCAACCGGCTTCGTCAGCAGATCGCCGACCGTCGCACCGAACGGCCGCGTGAGCACGAACGCGGCCCAGAACAGCAGCACGCCCGAGATCCGCGTGAAATAGTGCGCAAGCACGATCGCCGCGAGCAACCCGCCGATCAGCAGCGCGCCGCCGCCGAAACCGAGCCCCGAGCTGTCCGCGAGGAAGTCGCCGAGCGCGGTGCCCAGCGTGTTCGAGAACAGGATCGCGATCCAGTACAGCAGCTCGACCTTGCGCGTGCGGATCAGGTTGACCGACAGCGATTCGCCGCTGAGGCGCCACACGGCGAAGATGGCCAGCAGGATCGCGACCAGGATCGACGAGCCGGCCGCATAGCCGAGGCCGAGCGTGCGATCCATGAAATCGGACATCGTCGTGCCGGCCGTGCTCGTCGCGACGATCACGGCCCAGTAGATCGCCGGGCGATAACGCGTCGTCCTGAGCTGCGCACCCAGCGTCACGAGAAAGAAACCGAACAGCAGGATCGAGCTCACCGCATAACCGACGTTCAGCGTCATCGACAACAGGTCGCCGCCGGTTTCGCCGAGCGTCGTCGCGCAGATCTTCATGATCCAGAACGCGAGCGTGATTTCGGGAAGTTTGTTCATTCGCGCCCTTTTTTGCAGGAAAGCGGCGAGCCGGCGCATGCCGCGCCCGCCTTGCAGGCAGGATCGAATGTAGTCGCCGCGGGCTTAACGGAACCTTAGCGACCGGAAAAAACGGCGCGGGTGGCCACGCCGGTACCGTCAACGAGCGTGTTCGTGCCGGTAATGCAGCGCGTACGCGAGCGTGAGCAGCACGACGAACACGACACCGACCACCATCGTCATCCGGAATTCGCGCGTGAACGCGGTCGTGAACAGGATCGCCGCGACGAGCCCCGCACCGAGCAGGCTGCCGAACGGGTGCCCCCACATCCGGAACGCGAGCGCGGGGCCGCGATACCGCGAACGGAAGCGCAGGTGCGTGACGAAGATCATCAGCCACGTGAACAGCGCGCCGAACATCGCGATCGCCATCATCACCGTGAACGCGGTGTCGGGCGCGAGCGCGACCAGCACGGCCGCGACCGCGACGCCGCTGGTCGAGATCCACAGCGCCGCGCGCGGCACGCCGTTCGTGCCGAGCCGGCCGAACACCGCGGGCGCGAGCCGCGCGCGCGACAGGCTGAACATCATCCGCGTCGTCACGTAAAGCTGGCTGTTCATCGCCGACAACGCCGCGATCAGCAACACGAAGTTGATCACGCCCGCCGCGTACGGCACGTGGGTCGCGGCCATCACCTTCACGAACGGGCTTTCGTCGGTGCCGGCCTGCGTCCACGGCACGATCGCGAGCATCAGCGACAGCGTCAGTAGGTAAAACAGGACGAGCCGGAACACGGTCGAGCGGAATGCGCGCGTGACCGCGTGCTGCGGATCGCGTGCCTCGCCGGCCGCGATCGCGACGGCTTCGATGCTCATGTAGCTGAAGATCGCGACGATCACCGCGACCCAGGTGCCCCACGGCCCCTTCGGCATGAAGCCTCCGTGCGCGGTGTAGTTGGCGAAACCGATGCCGGATGCGACCGGCGCCGACCACACGAGATACGCGCCGAGCACGATGAACACGACGATCGCCGCGATCTTCAGCAGCGAGAATGCGTATTCGACCGTGCCGTACAGCGTGACGCTCGCGAGATTCACGGCGATCAGCAGCGCGGAGAAGCCGATCACCCAGTACCAGCCGGGCACGGCCGGGAACCAGTACTTCATGAACACGGCGATCGCGCTGATCTCGGTGCCGATCGCGAACACCACCGCGAACCAGTACGCATAGCGCACCAGGAAGCCGGCGAGGGGGCCGACGTAGTGCTCGGCATACGCGCCGAACGAGCCGGCGGTCGGATGCGCGACCGTCATTTCCGCGAGCGCGCCCATCAGCAGCAGCGCGATCAGCGCGCCGATCGCATACGAGACCAGCACGCTCGGGCCGGCGAGCCCGATCGCGAACCCGCTGCCGAGGAACAGGCCCGTGCCGATCGCGCCGCCGATCGCGATCATCGCCATCTGCCCCGACGTCAGCGCATGGCGCAACCCTTGTTCGCGCGCGACGATGTTGTCGAACGACCGTTGTTGTTGTGTCACTGCCTTACCACTCCCCTGCACCACCATTGCGCCGCCGGCGCCGGATAAAACGAAACGGCGCGGAGAACTTCCCGCGCCGTTCGCATGAACAACGAATTATCGCTTACTCGACTTCGACCGTCTCTTCGTTCGGCTTGTGCGGCGGATTCGCCAGCTTGTCGAACGACAACTGCACCTTGTCGTTTTCGTCGACATCGACCGTCACGTGGCCGCCGTTGACGAGCTTGCCGAACAGCAGCTCGTCGGCCAGCGCGCGCCGGATCGTGTCCTGGATCAGCCGCTGCATCGGCCGCGCGCCCATCAGCGGGTCGAAGCCGTGCTTCGCGAGATGCTTGCGCAACGCGTCGGTGAAGAGCGCGTCGACCTTCTTCTCGTGCAGCTGTTCCTCGAGCTGGATCAGGAACTTGTCGACCACGCGCATGATGATTTCCTCATCGAGCGAGCGGAAGCTGATGATCGAATCCAGGCGGTTGCGGAACTCCGGCGTGAACAGGCGCTTGATGTCGGTCATCTCGTCGCCCGTCTCGCGGCGCGTCGTGAAGCCGATCGTCGCCTTCTGCATCGACTCGGCGCCCGCGTTCGTCGTCATGATGATGATGACGTTGCGGAAATCCGCCTTGCGGCCGTTGTTGTCCGTCAGCGTGCCGTGGTCCATCACCTGCAGCAGCACGTTGAAGATGTCCGGATGTGCCTTCTCGATTTCGTCGAGCAGCAGCACGCAGTGCGGCTTCTTCGTGACGGCCTCGGTCAGCAGGCCGCCCTGGTCGAACCCGACGTAGCCCGGCGGCGCGCCGATCAGGCGGCTCACCGCGTGACGCTCCATGTATTCCGACATGTCGAAGCGGATCAGCTCGATGCCGAGCGTGAACGCGAGCTGGCGCGCCACTTCGGTCTTGCCGACACCCGTCGGGCCGGAGAACAGGAACGCGCCGATCGGCTTGTCCATCTTGCCGAGGCCCGCGCGTGCCATCTTGATCGAGGCCGCAAGCGCATCGATCGCCGGATCCTGGCCGAACACGACGCTCTTCAGGTCGCGGTCGAGCGTCTGCAGCTTGCTGCGATCGTCCTGCGACACGCTCTGCGGCGGCACGCGCGCGATCTTCGAGATGATTTCCTCGATCTCGCTCTTGCCGATCGTCTTCTTCTGCTTCGACTTCGGCAGGATGCGCTGGGCGGCGCCTGCCTCGTCGATCACGTCGATCGCCTTGTCCGGCAGGTGACGGTCGGTAATGAAGCGCGCCGACAGTTCGGCAGCGGCCGACAGTGCGCCCGACGAATACTTGACGCCGTGATGCTCCTCGAAGCGCGACTTCAGCCCGCGCAGGATCGCGACCGTCTGCTCGACGGTCGGCTCGCTCACGTCGACCTTCTGGAAGCGCCGCGACAGCGCCGCATCCTTCTCGAAGATGCCGCGATATTCGGTGAACGTGGTCGCGCCGATGCACTTGAGCGTGCCCGACGACAGCGCCGGCTTCAGCAGGTTCGACGCGTCGAGCGTGCCGCCCGACGCGGCGCCCGCGCCGATCAGCGTATGAATTTCGTCGATGAACAGGATCGCGTGCGGACGCTCCTTCAGCTCCTTCAGCACCGTCTTCAGACGTTGCTCGAAATCGCCGCGGTACTTGGTGCCGGCGAGCAGCGCGCCCATGTCGAGCGAATAGACCTGCGCGTTCGCGAGAATGTCCGGCACTTCGCCCCGCGTGATGCGATAGGCGAGCCCTTCCGCGATCGCGGTCTTGCCGACGCCGGCCTCGCCGACGAGCAGCGGATTGTTCTTGCGGCGACGGCACAGCACCTGGACCACGCGCTCGACTTCGGGCTCGCGACCGATCAGCGGATCGATGCGGCCGTCCTTCGCCATCTGGTTCAGGTTCTGCGTGAATTGCGCGAGCGGCGTTTCCTTCTGCGCGTTCGCGTCTTCGCTTTCCGCGCTCGCGTCGGCCGACTTGGCGGCTTCGCCGCCGTTGGTCTTCGCGATGCCGTGCGAAATGAAGTTCACGACGTCCAGGCGCGTGACGCCCTGCTGCTGCAGGTAGTAAACGGCATGCGAATCCTTCTCGCCGAAGATCGCGACCAGCACGTTAGCGCCGGTGACTTCCTTCTTGCCGTTCGACGTCGACTGGACGTGCATGATCGCGCGCTGGATCACGCGCTGGAAACCGAGCGTCGGCTGGGTATCGACATCGTCGGTACCCGGGACGGTAGGTGTGTTGTCGTGGATGAAATTGCGCAGGTTCTGACGCAAGTCCTCGATGTTGGCCGCGCACGCGCGCAACACCTCGGCTGCCGTCGGATTATCCAGCAGGGCCAGCAGCAAATGCTCGACCGTTATGAACTCATGGCGCGCCTGGCGTGCTTCCATGAACGCCATGTGCAGGCTGACTTCCAATTCCTGGGCAATCATGCTTCCTCCATCACGCACTGCAGCGGATGCCCGGCCTGCCGCGCATGGGTAACGACTTGCTCAACCTTGGTCGACGCGATGTCCCGCGTATAGACCCCACAAACCCCTCGCCCTTCGCGATGGACCTTCAGCATGATCTGCGTGGCCGTCTCGCGATCCTTCTTGAAATACTCCTGGACCACCATCACGACGAATTCCATCGGCGTGAAGTCGTCGTTCAGCAGCACCACCTTGTACATCGAAGGCGGCTTGAGCTTCTGCTGCTTGCGTTCCAGGACGGTGCTGTCCTGCTTGTCCGGGATAATCGCCATACACCCATTCTAAACAACTCGGACAGGCCCGCAATCCTGCCATTACCCGACCGACCGGCCGGCGCCCTCCCCGGAATCCCGGAACACGCGATCTTCTTCGTGCCATACGAAAGCCGGCTGCGGTGCCGGCTTTCACGCGTGGCGCGGAACACGAACCGTCAGGGGGAACCGCACCGGAACGTCGTGTCCGCATCCAGTATCCCACAAGCCGGGACGACTCGAACGCGTGTCACTCGAGCCTGGTATATGAGCCGATTATGCGGCTTTTCAAGTCCTCGCGCTTGGCCGCGTGCTGCCAAGCAAAGCCGGAAAAACCCTGAAAATGGGTTCTTTACAACGTCCCTCTAAACGTCTAAAAATTCCACTTGACACTCCAATAAAGAGCGCCAACAATCAAGCTGGCACTTTTTTCAATTTGCCGGTCGGCAAGTTGAAAGAGGCCGAGGTGAGCTTGTGAGGGGGGAACGGCTGCATTTTCCGGTCGTTTAGCTTTTCGAGCGTGCTCGTGGTAAGTAGCAGCGACTGTGTGACAGGGGAAGTAGGAAATGGCAACTGGTATCGTTAAGTGGTTCAACGACGCGAAGGGCTTCGGTTTCATCACTCCCGATGAGGGCGGTGAGGATCTGTTTGCGCACTTCTCGGCTATCACCATGAATGGCTTCAAGACGCTGAAGGAAGGCCAGAAGGTGAGCTTTGACGTCGTCCAAGGGCCGAAGGGCAAGCAAGCGTCGAACATCCAGGCCGTATAAGGCACCGGATATCAGACGAAGAAACCCGGCGCATTGCGCCGGGTTTCTTTTTTTCGAGGCCGGCCAATCGATTATCGATTGGCCGGCCTTTTCGTTCAATCCCGATAATTGAACACGTATTGTCTTGTCACACACGCAGATCGGATACTCATCCGGCACGTGAAACATAATCGTCACTTCGTTACACGACCTTCAGCGTACCCATCATGCCGAGATCCTCGTGTTCGAGAATGTGGCAATGAAACATGCGCTCTCCGCGCATGTCCTGCGTGACGAGAATCGTCACGGTTTCGCCACTGCGCACGTTCACGGTATCGCGCCATGCACGGAACGGTTCGCTCGTGCGTGAACCGCCCGATGCCCGTTCGATCACCTGGAACTGCGTGCCGTGCAGGTGGAACGGGTGATCCATGTCAGTGCCGTTGCGGATCGTCCAGCGCTCGACGTCGCCAGCGCGGCTCGTCAGCGTTGCACGGTGCGGCGCGTAGGTGTCGCCGTTGATCGTGAAGCGCATGCCCGCCGGGCGGCCGTGTGCGCCCCCCTTCATCATCGCGTCCATATCCATCTCCTCGCCGAACGCGACCTCCTTGTGCGCAACCGGCTCGCCCAACGACGGCACCGCACGCAATGTCGTCGGCAGCACGCGCGCGGTGGCCGGCGAAAACGCGACGTCGGCCAGCGCCAGTGCCGGATCGGCCGGCAGGCTGCCGTGCCCGTCATCGTGCGACATCGACATCTTGCGGCGGTCATATTCGGCCGCCTGCAGCACCGCGCGCGACGCGCGATCGCCGGCGCGCACCAGCAGCTCCGCACGTTCGCCCGGCGCGATCAGCAGCGACGTGACACGGCGCGGCGCGTCGAACAGCCCGCCGTCGGTGCCCGCGTGCTCGAATGCACGGCCGTCGTCGAACGCGACCCGCAAGTAGCGCGCGCTGCACGCATTCCACACGCGCCAGCGCTCGTCGCCCACAACGTCGATCCGCGGCCGGCGCGCGCCGTTGACCAGCACGAACTGGCCTTCGCGGCCGTTCATCCAGTCCATCATGTCGTTCGGTGCAATCGTGCCGTCGCGCGCAAGTTTCAGGTCCGACACGAACAGGTTGCGCTCGGGCCAACCCGCCAGCGGATCGTCCGCGGCGCGCACGACGAACGGGCCGGCGAGCCCGCGAAACACCTGCTCGGCCGTCATCATGTGCGGGTGCGGGTGGTACCAGTACGTACCGGCGCTCCCCTTCGGCAGCGTGAAGCGGTACACGCGCGACGCGCCGGGCGCGACGGGATCGGACGGGTTGCCGTCCTGGTCGGGCGGCACCGGCAGACCGTGCCAGTGGATCGTCGACGGTTGCGGCAGCTTGTTCACGAACTTGATCTCGACCGTGTCGCCCTCGCGCACGTCGATCAGCGGACCAACGACTGGGCCCTGCGTGCCCGCGCCGAACTGCCAGAACGTGGTCGGCCGCGCACCGTGCAGCATCGGGCGCGCCACCGGCTGGGCCACCAGCGTGGCCCGGAACGTGCCGGGATCGCGGCTTTCGTTCGCGAGCGTACGCAGCGCCGCGAGCGGCGCGCCGG
>NZ_QOBB01000106.1:0-23852 GCF_024704855.1 Burkholderia sp. HAN2018
CGGCGGCGGCGCGGGGGCGGCGCTGGGCGGCCACGTGTCGCGCAACAACTCGCGCTCCGACGATTACTACCGCGGCGGCAAGCACAAGAAAAAGAAGCACCACAAGCACAACGACTGACCGGCGGTTCCCGGCGGCCTCCGATGGCGCCGGGTTACCGTGCGCGAACGGCAACGGCGGCGCTCAGGCCGCCGTTGCCGTTTTCGGTGATCAGCGCCCGGAGCACCAGGTCCGAGATCGTGCGATAGGCCGCGTCGAAATCGTCGCTCCCCAGCGCGCGCTTGCCGAGCACCAGCAGCATCTGCGACGCGAAATCCGCATACGACTGCGTCGCTGCCCAGATCAGGAAGAACAGGTGCTCGGCATCGACCTGCCGGACCTTGCCTTCGTCGATCCAGCGTTCGAGCACCCGGATGTCGTCCCGCAGCACCGGGATCAGTTGCTTGCGGATCTCCTTTCCGTAGGTCTTCGCGCCGCCGATGATCTCCAGCGCGAACACCCGCGATCCATGCGGGCGGTTCCGGGAAAATTCGAGTTTGGCGCGGATATAGGCCGACATCGCTTCCGCCGGCTCGCGCTCGGGCGCCGCGAACTCCCGCATCCTGCCGAGCCAGTCCCGCAGGACGTCGTCCAGCACGCGTCTGTAGAGCGCCAGCTTCGTCGGGAAGTAGTACATCAGGTTCTGCTTCGACAGGCCGGCCGCCGCCGCGATCGACGCAACGGAACTCCCTTCGAATCCATACGTGGAAAACGATTCCTCGGCGGCGGCGAGAATGGCCGCCTCGAGGGTGTCGCGCAGCGCTTCCCGCCGGCCGGGTGGCCGGGCGGGCGGCTCTGCGGTCGGCGCGGACGGGTTCATCGCTCGATCCTCCACCGGCATGTCGGGCCGGAGCCGTCGTCCGCTCAATGCGCGTTCGCTTCGGGATAGGTGATGTGTTCCGGCGCGCGCTGCATGATGACCTTCCCGCCGCGCAGCGACGTACGCACCCTGGCTTGCTTGCGAATCACTTCGTAGTCGCTATCGGCGTCGAGGATCAGCAGATTGGCCGGCCGCCCGACGGCGAGGCCGTACCGGTCGCCGAGGGACATCGCGTTCGCGCTGTGCTCGGTGACGAAATCGAGGCACCGCTGCAGGTCTTCGTATCCGAGCATGTGGCACACGTGCAGGCCCACGTCGAGAATGCGCAGGATGTTGCCGTTGCCGACGGGGTACCACGGGTCCTTGATCGAATCCTGTCCGAAGCACACGTTGATGCCGGCGCGATCGAGCTCCGCCACACGCGTGATGCCGCGCCGCTTCGGGTAGGTGTCGAAACGCCCCTGCAGGTGGATGCTTTCGGTCGGACACGAAATGAAATGAATCTCCGAACGTTTCAGCAGCCGGAACAGCTTCGAGCAATAAGCGTTGTCGTAGGAGCCCATCGCGGTCGTGTGGCTCGCGGTGACGCGCTTGCCCATTCCGCGTACCCGCGCTTCCTCGGCGAGCACTTCCAGGAAGCGCGATTGCGGATCGTCGGTTTCGTCGCAATGGACGTCGACGAGGCAGCCCTTGCGCTCCGCGAGATCCATCAGGAACTTGATGGAGCTCACGCCCTGGTCGCGCGTGTTCTCGAAATGCGGAATGCCGCCGACGACGTCGGCGCCCATCTCGATCGCGCGCTCCATCAACGCGCGGCCGTTGTCGAACGATTCGATGCCTTCCTGCGGAAACGCGACGATCTGCAGGTCGATGAGATCGCGCGCCTCTTCCCTGACCTCGACCATCGCCTTCAACGCCGCGAGCGTGGGATCGGTGACGTCCACGTGCGTGCGCACGTGCTGGATGCCGTTGTCGCGCAGCATCCCGATCGTCGTGTGCGCGCGGGCTTTCGTGTCGTCGTGCGTGATCGTGGCCTTGCGCTGGCCCCATCGCTCGATGCCTTCGAACAGCGTGCCGCTCATGTTCCATTCGGGTTCGCCGGCGGTCAGCGTCGCATCGAGATGGATATGCGGCTCGACCAGCGGCGGGATGACGAGATTGCTGCCGGCATCGATGACGTCGTTCCCTTGCGGCGTCAGCGGCGACGGCTGGAGGTCGATCGCACGGATCGTGTCCGCATCGAGGTCGATCGTGAAGAGGCCGCTACGGCCGCGCAATCTGGCGTTGATGATCTTCATGTGGGTTCCTGTCGTTCGAGTGGGGCCGGAAGGGCGCGCAGCGGAATCATTCGCCCTGGACGGACGGCTCGCGCGAGAACGCGCGGGCAACCTGCAGCAGCACGATATACGCGGCGGCGGACGCCGCGATGCCGACGATCGGCGCGATCCACGGCGAGGTGTAGGCGAGTATCGCACCGATCGCATAGGCGGCCAGGCCGACCAGGTTGAAGCGCGGCAGGCGGGCGGTCGCAAGCGGCGGGTAGGTGCCGCGATGGCGGTACCAGTAGTCCGCCATGATCACGCCGCCGACGGGCGGAATGATCGAGCCGAGCAGCACGAGGAACGGAATCAGCAGCTCGTACATCCCGCCGACCGCGAGCACGATGCCGATCGCCGCCCCCACGAGGACGAGCGTGCGCCGCCGCTCGGTGCGCAGCAGGTGGCAGCCGGCGGCCGCCACGTTGTACATCGTCGGCCCCTGGATGGTCCAGAGATTCAGGCACAGCATCACGACCGCCGCGATCGACAGGCCCTGCAGCATCATCACCTCGACGATGTCGGCCTGCTGATAGACGATCGCGCAGTATGCGCCCGCGACGATCATCAGGCCGTTGCCCGCGAAGAACCCGATCATGCTGGCCGACACGGCGCTGCGCGCGCTGCGGGCGAGGCGCGTCCAGTTGGTCGCCTGCGTGGCGCCGCTCGCGAAGGTGCCGATGACCATCGTCACCGCGGCCGAGAACTGCATCGGATGCGTCGGCACGACGTGCTTGAGGCCGGCCCATCCGCCGATATCGCGCGTGGCGATCCACATCGACGTCATCAGCAGCACGAACATCAACGGCACGGACACGCGCGACAGCACGTCCATGCCGCGATAGCCGATGATGGCCGTGATCGAGAATCCGAAGCCGAACAGGATCATCAACGGCGTGGTCACCGACGCGGGCCAGCCGAGCAGCTTGACCAGCACGATGGCGACCGTCGCGGTGCCCCACGCGTACCAGCCGAGTTCCGCGAAGCCGAGCAGGAAATCGGACAGCTTGCTGCCGACTTCGCCGAAGCAGAAGCGCCCCATCAGCACCGCATTCAGGCCGCTGCGCGCGGCGATCAGCGCAAGCGACGCCGCATAGGCGGCGAGCAGCAGGTTACCGATCACGGCGATCTGGATCATGCTGACGACATCGAAGGCGACGCCGATCTTGCCGCCGGCGAACATCGTCCCGGTGAAGAACGTGAAGCTCAGCAGCACCATCGTGATCGATAGAAAGCCGGTGCGTTTCTCGAGCGGGACTTCGCTCAGCGCGAATTCCCCGTGGTTCGACCCGGCTGTCGGGCGTGCATCCTGGTTCGTGGGCATCTCGTTTTCCGTGGGCGATCGGGTTGTGGGCTGAAGGAGGTTGCGGAGGCCCGTGCACGGGCAGCGGACGGGCTGTTTCTGTTTCTGTTTCAGCGCGTCATTCTCCCTGGCCAAAATTTTTACAAGCGTAAAAATTTGGTGTGCGAGTGTGGTGGTTGCGAAGCGGCGGCCGGGAAAGCGTGCCGCGGTTGACCGCCCGGGGGCGCTGGGGGCGTTGTGACTGCGGGAACCGGTTTATCCGGGATTGACGTGACCCGCGCATCGATCGGGGCGAGGCCCCGATCCCGGCGAATCGCTGGATTCGACCGGGAAAGAACGTGGCCTCGATTCAGGCCGACGAACTAAAGTTGCCCTATTTTGGAATGCTGGGGAAGGCAGGCGTATCAAGCTTCGCCGGTGCCGCACACTTCCTGAGAGCGCAACTTTAGTTCCAACATTTCGGAACTGAAGTTTGGAAAAAGTTGATGCGTGAACTAAAGTTGCGCGATTTCTGCCATGCAGGCGAATGTGTTTGGCGGGAACTGGATTGTCTTGTGTGACGACACGTATCAGTTGAGGACACCGGCAACTGCGTTCACATTCGGTGAACGGTCCCTTGGTAGTTGGATTGGGAACATCCTATTTGTCTGATTAGTGGGTGCAACGTCTTGCGACGAAACGAGTCAATCAGGGCCGTCTGACTACTGACATTGGTCTAGTTGACTGTTGCGGCGCGACTCGCGGAATCGACTTGGAGGTGGCGGCGGGCGATATCGATGCCGCTGAGGCTGTGGACTTTGCGGCCCAAAAGATCAATCTCTAAGCTAAGCCCTCCGGAATGCAGGCGGGATATTTCAATTTCCCTTCGTCATAGCAGTGGTCTGGCCACCGTGTCTGCTCCACTAACGACATTTCGCTTTCCTCTAGTCGATGCACTTTCTGCATCACAAGGAGGTCCATAGAGGCGAATTGGTGGCAACTGCGGATCGCGTTGATTCGAATTATTCACGGAGCAGACTTTGCTCCGACTTTGTAGAACACAGGAAAAATAAAGCCGTGGCGTCAACTAAAGTTGGATAGCGTGTGCATTGCAGACGCATCGGTTCCTGAACGGACACAATTAGCAGTATCTACGAACTTCAACAAATACATGGACTACCTCCAAAGTAGTCCAAGATTTTGTCCGCATCCCCTCCGGACGCAGGGCCGCAATCCTGACCTTCAAACCGTCGTGCAAACGAAGGTTTGGCACCCCGGAGGCGTCCATGCGTGCTCGACGGAAGGCGAGCAGGACCTCAAGGCCGCACGGACGGCGCAAGCGCCAGGGCGGTTTCGAGCACGGCCCGTCCGAATGTGCGGGCGTATGCGGTCGCATCGGCGTCGTCACGCGGTCGGTCGGCGCTCTCCTTGAACGGCAATTCGATGGTCATCGCCAGCGCATCGAATTGCTCCGCGACCCACGGGATGCACTTCCTTGGGCTCGCGTGGTCAGGTCGGTCGACGGAATAGCCGCGGGCTGTCTGGAACACGGGGGAGCGTCGCAGCAGGTCCTCGTCGAACGTGCGGCGCAGGGCCTGCAAGCGTGGCGTCCAGGCGGGGCTGCCGTCGGCGCCCACCGAGAAGACGTGGGGCAGGACCTCGTCGCCATGGAAGTCGACGAGCAGGTCGAGTCCGAGCGCTTGCATGCGACGGCGCACGGCGGCCGTCTCGGGCGCATCAGGATACTCGCGGTCCCAGCAGCGGTTGAGGTTGGCGCCGCGCGCGTTCGTGCGCAGGTTGCCCAGGCGCACGCCGTCCGGATTGGCATTGACGACGACATGCACGGCTGAGCCACCGTTCTCCCAAACAGGACGCAGCTCGCCGCACAGCCCCTGCACGAGGCCCTCGAGGCAATAACCGCCCTGCGATTCGCCCGGATGCTGGCGAGCCATGAACCAGAGGCGAGTGCGTGGCGCATCGCCCTCGAACGAGAGCATGCGGATCGGCTCGCCGAGCGCGGAGGTCCCGAGGGTCTCCAGCGTTGCGCCTGCCTGCGTCGCCTGAGCGACGAGGTTGTCTTCGGCGACGCGGTCGAAGGTCGGAAAATAGGCAAAGCGCAGGCGCCGGGCCGGGCCGGGCGCGTGGAACGCGAGCGCATCGCCATCGAAGTCTGTTGGCAGGCGGCGCCAGGCCGCCGCCTCGCCGCCATCGGCGCGCATGCAGACGCGGTAGTCGACCCAGCCTTTAGGGTAGGACGAGCCGGCCAAACCCTCGATGCGCACGTCGACGCCGCCGGGCGGTAGATCGACCAGCTCGAACGCGAACCATTGGGCGAATTCGGCGGCGTTGTCGCTGCGCAGACGCAAACGCAGGGGCGAGCCGCTGGTGGGAGAGGCAACGTGATCGATGGCGGCGGCTTCGAAATCGGTGTCGATGTGCATAGGTCTGGTGTTAGGACAGTGTCAGGGCCTGCAGGCTTACAACGCGACATTTTGCGCGCCGTTGATGCAGGCGTTTGTGGCACGGGACGAAGGTGCCGCAGCGGACGCGAGATCCGCCAGCAGCAGATCCACGACGCGGGCAGCGTGAGCTGCGTTCAGCACGAGGTTACTGGTGAGCAAGAACACGCCTTGCGTACTGTTCCCGATCGCGAATAATCGGTGCGCGCTTCCGTGAGCGCCGATCACGCGGTTGGTGTGCGGATCGACGTCGATGCCGCCGAAAGGGTGACGACGCGCGAGCCCCCCGGCGATCAGGCTCGGATAGAGCGGCCCGGCCGACGCGTCCGGGCCGCCCACCAGACCGGTGCAGTTCACGAGCACCGGCACGCGCAGATCCGGGGCCAGCGTCGGTCCCCCCGTTCCGAAGCGCAGCACGAAGGCCTCGCCGTCGTGAGTCACCTCCTTCAGGGGCCAGAGATTGGTGACGCGGCCGGCCCGCAGCAGTCCTGCCACCTTGCGGCCGTTCTCGAGCGGGATGGAGACACGGTAGCCCATGTACGCGCCGTAGGCGCCGCGCATGAGGCGGCGGCGGTCGTCATCGGGCAGGGCGTTCCAAAAATCCGCGACGTAGTCGTTGAAGGGGATCAGGGCGTCTTGCCAGGGCTTGCGTACGTTGGCTTCGCGTTCCTCGACGCAGGCTAGAAAGGCCTGCGTGGGCGAGAGTTCGGGCCGCGTGATGCTGCGCACCGGCAGGCGTCTGCCCTCGGCACGCGCCATCTCGCGCAACATCAGGCGCATGAGGCGCACCAGCGAGACCGATCCGGGACCGGCGTGGCGTGCGTATCGAGCGACCTCCAGCGTCGCCGGCGCCAACACATGATTGCCGTTACCGCCGCCCACCATGGGCAACTGACCGGTGCGCGAGGCCAGGAAGACGGGCCCGCGATGCCCCTGGTCCGTCAGCGCGATGGCCGTGTCCACCGCGCTCAGGCGGCTGCCCAGCAACGCGACCGGCGCGTCGGCACCGATGCGCCGCGAGAGCCCTTCGTTCGGATAAGGCAGGGCGACGTAGCCTTCCTGCCCCTCGAAGCGCCGGAACGCCGATGACGGCCCGTTGCCGGTGGCAAGCACCACGCTGCGCGCGACGAAGCTGGCGCCGTTCGATACGGTGACCCGGTATGATCCGGATTCCTCATCGATATCGATGACCATGCCGCGCTCCTTGCGCACGCGCCAGCCCAGCGCCGCCAGTGCCGCCAACGTACGGCGCACGCGGCTGACCAGGTAGTCCCCGAACAGGGGACGCGGGGCATAGCCGTCCGCCTCAAGCGGCACGTTGGCGTGCTGGGGCTCGAGCCGTCCCGCAGCGCGCTCCTCGGCGAACCAGCGGAAGAACTCGCCGAGATCGTCGGCGCGCACCGAGATGGCGGCGTTCGCGCGATTGAGAAGGTTGCTGTTCGCGTCGCGGCCGTAGGCGATGCCGCGCCCCGGCTCCTCCGCCGGATCGACGATGACCACGCTACCGACGAAGCCGCCGGCGTCGACTTCCAGTCTCGCGAGGAAGGACGCCCCGACCGCGCCGCAGCCGACGAGCGCAATGTCGCAGGGTTCACGCATACCGTCCTCCGACCTGCTGTCCGTCGTGCGCATCACGAGCGCCAGATCGTGCGTTGCGCGTGCCAGTCGACAAGCTTGTCCCAGCGCGACGTGACTTCACCGACGGTGTCCGCGTGGTAGACGAAGCTCGCAACCTCGGCGTTGGTCATCGCCGGGCCGTTGTACGCGCGCCCGGGTTGACCGTAGGCCGTGTATTTGACGACCCACGGAATATCGCAGTCCTTGGGAATGGCTTCCAGCACGGCGGGCTGCGGCGGCAAGAGGATGCGAGCGGCCAGCCGCTCGCGCAGTGTGGGCCGCCACGCTTCGGCGTATCCGGGCAGGCAGCAGCAGCGCACGTATTCCATCTTCAGGTCGACGCCGGTGGCCGCAATGATCTCGTCATTGATCGCGCCGCCGCCGATGCGCGCGGCAATCTCGCACAGCATCAATCCCTCGTGCCTGTCCTGCAGCAACTGTGCATGGAACATCATGGTCGGCGCCGACGGCAGGGCGCGTCCGACCAGATGCGTGACGAACTCCTCTACCGCGAGCCGTTCGGCATCGTCCGCAGGCAGCGAATACGTGCCGACGGCTTGGCCTTTCATGAAGTCCAGCGTGGTGTTGATGTACTTGGCGACCTGCATGAACGCGGGCTCACCGCGCAGCACGAGACCGTCGATACGGAACATCGGGCCGTCGCAGAAGGTCTCCACGAACAGTTGCGGGCGGAAATCCGTCGCGGCGATCGCACCGGACGCGAGGTAGGCCTCGAGCTCCTCATCGGTGCGCAGGACGCCAACCTGCGCCGAACCACGGCCCGAAATCGGGCGCACGATGACAGGCAGTCCGTTGGCCCGCACGAAGTGCAGCAGGTCGAAGGCGCTTTCCACGCGGGCGAACCGCGGCGTGCCGAGGCCCGCGGCGCGTGCACGTTCCTTCATCAGCAGCTTGTCGCGGAAGATCCACGCATTCGCTTCGGAGTGCCCCGGGATGCCGCAGCGTTCACGAATGCGCGCGGTGCGCAGCACGTCGACCTCCGACAGCGAGACCACGTTGCGCAGCGGCGTGGCCGCGTGGATCTCGTGCGCTCGCTTCTCCGGCAGATCGTTGTGCTCGTAATTGCAGAAGGTGTGGACGCGGGAAAACGCGCCGTCCACGTGGGCCTCGATGCGCTGACGCGCGTCGTCGGTGTCCGCGCCGGTGAAGAGGATGGCATCGGGGCCGACCGATCGCCGCCACTCCGCAGCGGGGGTAGACATCAGTACCTTGGGCGTAACGAAAAGAAGATTTCTCATAGCGGAAGCCGCAGCGGCAAGGCCCGGCGCAAAGGGGGGTTGTCGAGGCCGGCAAGTCAGGCTGCGGTGGTGTCGAGGACGACTCGCAGCCGATCGCGACTATTCTCTGCAGCGGTGGCCGCTTCACCAGGCGTCGTGCCAACGGCCAGGCAATAACCGAGTCGCTGACTGGAACTCGCGGCCGGCGCGACGCGGCTGCCCGTCTTGGCGTCGAGATGCACGGCGCGCACGCCCGGCACCGCCGCGGCGTGCTCGATGTTGTCGATACCCGTGACCGTGCCGGCGCCGGGGCTCAAGAGGAAGCGGATCGCCGCGGCCGGTGCCTGTTGCGGCAGGGGCTCGATGTCGCGCCCGCACAGGCGCGCCAGGGTTTCGCGATAGACGTTGCGGCCCGTCACGATGTGCACGAGCTCCCAGATCTGGTCGCCGCCTGGACGCGTCTGCGTCTCGATGGCCTTCGGCCCTTGCGGGGTGAGCCGGAACTCGGAATGGCAGGGCCCGTTGCGATGGGCGATTGCGGTCAGCACATCGATCGCCGCAGCACCGAGGGCTTCGAGATCGTGCACGCCGCGCGAGGCCGGGATCACGTGCCCGAGTTCGACGAAGTTCGGCGCGCCCGTGGTCAGCTTCTCCGTCACCGCCAGCACCTCATGCACGCCGTCCGCGCTGATGGTTTCGACGCTGAACTCCGGGCCGTCGACGTATTCCTCGACGATGATGGCGCCGCCCTTCGCGCCGGTGGCGTGCCGCCAGGCGGCCTCGAGCTCGGAAGCGTCGCGTACGAGACCGACACCGCGGCTCCCGCTCGCGCCCACCGGCTTGACGATGATCGGCTCGCCAATTTCCGCGAGGAAGGCCCGTGCGTCGTCCAGGTCAGCGCAGCGGCGGTAGCGCACGCCGTTGCAGCCAGCGGCGGCAAGGGCGTCGCGCGTCGCGGCCTTATCGCACGAGGTGCGGATGGCTGCGGGCGGATTCCAGCACACGCCGAGCGCTTCGCCGACGGCCGCCGCCGCGAGGAGCCAGGGTTCCTGGAAGGTAATGACGCTCGCATAAGGCCTGCGCGCATGCTCGCGGAGGGCGAAGTCGGCGATGCGCGCGACGTCGTCGTGCTCGGCGAGAAAGACTTCGCTTGCAGCAGCGCGCTGGCGCTCGGTCAGGCCTTTCTCGCTTTGTATCAGGTCGGCGCGGCAACCGAGTTCGGTCAGCCACTCGACGCTTGAGTCGCGGCCGCCGAGGATGAGGATCTTGTCGTCTGCAGTCATGAGGAGCATTTAGGGAAAATAGGTTCGGACGGCTACGAAGGCGAGCGCGAGCGCCGGCGCAAGCAGCAGCCCGTCGTAGAAGCGGGAGATCACGAGGTACAGGGCGATGACGCCGACCAGGGCTGCCTCGCGGTGCCAGCCGCCCGAGAGCGGCGAGATGCCGCCCGGGAGCAGCAGGCTGACCACCATCGAGGCAATGCAGCAAGCCAGGAAGGCGCGGTTGAAGCGATCCATGGTCGGCGAGATTTCTCCGGTCATGCGACGCCTCGCAAGCAGCGGGAGCAGGCGCAGCGCCAGCGTGAGGGCGCCGGTAACCGCGATCACGGACCAGATGGCAAGGTGTGTCATGGCTTTTGCGAATGTGCCTGACGCCGAGGGCGGCCCACGACGTCGACGATGCGCGGCGAGACCGCGAACAGCCAGGACAGCACGAACACCATCAGCAGCGTGCCGAAGGCCGGGTTCAGCGTCTTGGACAACGGGGTCAGCACTGCGCAGGCGATTGCCACGGTCACGAAGCCGGGGCCGCCCCCGGCGTTGAAGATGCGGCCCACGAGCAGCATCGCGACCATCACGTCGAGGCCATCGACCCACACCGGCGTCGCCAGACCGCCGAGTGCGTTGCCCACGGCCGTCGACAGCACCGCAGCGACATACAGCAGCACGCAGGACACTGCGAGCTCAAGCTCCTCGCGCCACGCGTCCTCCTCCGCCTCGCTATCGCGCTGGTGCAGCTTGAAGCGCGTGAACGACAGGCCGCTCAGCATCGCGCACCAGATCGCCATGCGCCGCGCCGGCACCGTGCGCAGGCTGCTGACCACGGTGAAGGCCATGAACAGCAGGCGCAGGTTGATGATCACGACGGCCGCGCTCACCGCGCCGATGCCGACGCCCGACTTGAGCATGTCGATCATCACGAGCTGCGCGGGCGCAGCGAATACGAATGCCGTCATGGCAACGGCGTCGGGCAGGTTGAAGCCCGCGCTGCGCGCAGCCGCACCCACCGTCATGAACGATACGACGATGGAGCCGAGCAGCGGCAGCGTAGGCGCGGCCGCTGCACGCAAGGTAGCGAGATCGAGGCGCGCGCGCGTCATCGGGCGGGAAGTTCCTGGGCGCTGTTGGATGCCGCGGTGTCGGTCCACGATTCGCCGTTCACTTCGTCGCGCGCCGATGTCAGCGAGCGGCCGGCGCACGGGCCCTTGACGCAGTGGCCCGATGCGTCGAAGAGGGCACCGTGGACGCTGCAGACAAGGTAGCCGTTTTCGGTGCAGAGCGGCGACATCGAGTCCAGACGGGCACCCGTGTGCGGGCAGGAGTTGACGAAGGTCGTCGTGCCGGCACGGCCGACGACGACGATGGTGCTGCCACCCGGCGCCGCGCCGATCGCGACGGTCCGAACGTCGCCCTCACGCAGGGAGGTCCCACCGGGCGTGTTGGAAGGGCCGGCGACGTCGCGTGCCCGGTCGTGACCCTCGAAGCGGGCGCGGTAGTCGATGGCCTTGTCCAGAAAGCGCTGGAAGTCGCAGTTGCGCACGAACTCCTCGACGATCGCTCCGCCCTCATAGCCTGCGGCTCCGAGACGGTGCAGGACTTCGTCGAGCGGGAAATCGCCGTCGCCGATCGGTACGTGGGCATGGTTGCGCCCCTTCATATCGGCGATGTGGACGTTGGCGACGTAGGGCGCAATCTGCGTCAACGCGTCGAGGAAGTCGGCCTCGCTGTCGTAGCGTGAGCGCAGGTGGATCACGTCCAGGGTCACGCGAGCGCCCGTGGCCTGACACATGGCGATCTGTTCCTCGACCGAGTGGACGATGTAGGAAGGGCGTTCGTCGCCCATGTTCTCGAGACTGATCTGTACGCCGCGCGACTCGGCGTAGCGCACCGCCTCCACCAACGATTCGTGCAAGTGGCGGTTGAAGATCTCTCGTTCCTGGCCTTCGTGGTAGCCGGGGTGGCAGGTCACGATGCGCGCACCGATGTCGGCGCCGAAGTCAACGGCGCGCGAGAGCAGGGTGATCGAACGCGCGCGCTCGTCGGCGCTCGGCGACGCAAGGTTCGTGGCCTCCCCGAACCAGGGCGCGTGCACGCTCAGGCGCACGCCGGTGCGTTGCGCGGTTTCGCGGAGGGAGGCGACGAGTGCGTCGTAACGCTCGTGGCCGCATTCGAGGACGGCGGGCTGGGCGTCTTCCGATATCTCGATCTCCACGGCGCCGAAACGTTCGGACAGGAAGGCGACCGCGGTGGCAACATCGGCCGGCGCGAGCGCCGTGTTGGTCGGATGATTCAGGACGTTGGTGGAAAAGCCAATCGTCGGCAGGCGGGGCGTGGTTGCGGGTTGCATGGGGGAGTCCCTCTCAACAATCGGATGCAAACTCGATGGGGTGGTCGCCGGATGGGCGCGGCGCAGCGCGGGTCGCGGAGGTAAGGTCCGGCTCGCAGAACGAATAGCCCACGGCCGCGAACTGGCCGAGGTATTCGCGCACGTCGGCACGGATGCGGTCGGGCGATTCGTCCGTCCTGCCCGCGCGTCGGATCAGCTCCGCGAGCGGCTTGATGTCGCGGACCCGCACGTTGCGACGCGTGAGTTCCTGGATGCCGATGCGAATCAATTCGCCGGCGCGATCGGTCCGCGCGTTGACCGACAGGCCGCATGCACGCAAGCGCGCACAGAACTCGTAGGCACGCCCGCCCTCGAAGCCGCCGATCAACAGCATGTGCGACGCCGTGGCCGCGCCGTCGGCGCGCCGACGCACCGCGAAGCCCATTGCGCTGAGGGCATCGGCCAGCGCGAGCGCGTTCGTCACGACCTGGCGCGCATACGCCCTGGCGTGCACTTCCATCTCGAGCAGCGTCACGTACAGCGCGAGCGCGTGATGCGTGTGCTGGCTGGAGATGACGTAGTCGCACATCGTCTCGCCGATTCGCCGGCCCACGGCCTCGCGTGCCGCGAGGATCATGCCTTTCTGCGGGCCGGGGAATGTCTTGTGCGTGTTGCCCTGGAGGACGTCGGCACCTTCGCCGATCGGATCCTGGAACTGACCGCCCGCGATGAGGCCGAGCGTATGCGACGCGTCGTAGCTGATACACACGTCGCTGCGCAGGGCCGCGCGCAAAGCGGCGACGGGCTGAGGGAAACGAGGTGCGCTGTGGTCGATCAGCACGAGCGAGCCATCGGGCAGGGCCTCGACCTGGCGCGCCGCGGCCTCGGCGTCGATTATGTCGCGCGCTTTGTCCCACGCGAGGTACGCCGAGCGGCGGCCGAGCGCGGTAACGAGGCCGCGCGTTGCGAAATGTCCGTTGTGTGCGGGATCGATCGACAGCACCACGGCGCCCGGCCGCGACAGCGACAGCAGCGTCGTCAGCGTCGCATGCAGCCCGGAGAGGGGGCGCAATTCGACGGCCTCGACTCCGTACATCGCACGCGCTGCCGCGACCGCCCGCTGCTCGAGCGCCGTCACGGCGGGAAGGCCATCAAGCATGAGGCCGCCCTTGACGAAATCGCGGCCCTGCTCGCCGCGCTCGTCGGCCTGGCCGAGGAGATATCGGTGTGAGAGCAGGCTGGCCTGTACCGCACAGGCGAGATCCGACATGCGGTTCTCGTTGGCGGTGAGGGGAATGTAGTCGTCGACGCGACGCTCCTCGTGTGAGAGATTCTCTAGCAAGCCGCGCAATGCAGGCGGGGCCGCGGGTGCGAGTCTTAGTGTCAGCATGGCGTAGTCAAACTCCAGGCGGCCGGATCAATGTCGACGAGACCGGCATTCGCTCGGGAAGCTGTGGGGATTGGTGGTGAGATCGGCGATGCAACGCCGGATTTCAAAATGTGCACCGTGAGTTGTGTTCGAACGTCACGTATGTCCAATGGATAAATCAACACCACGTGGATATACCAACTCCACGACTCGGAAAGCACCCGCTGGCTTATTCATCGGCATCTCCTTACCCGCCCTGACATCGGCGGAACTCGAAACGACGGATATCGACCCTTCGGAATAGTACTGAGGGCAATTTGACCGGGTTCGGCAATAACTACCTCGACGGTTATTTGAACGTAACCGACTTATTAATTGCTTTGGTGCTGATTTACGGGAATCGAGTGGCAAAAGCATTTCGTGCCCGTGCCGCCTTCGACACATCTTTTCTTTCAAATCATTTTCAATTTCGGGGAGAAGTGACGTCGATATCTCCTGACGAAATTGTGAGCAAAGTATATGTAAATTTTTAAGCGATACAACAGGGGATCAAGGGTTTTTATTAAAACTTTCGACTAGAAAATTTCGTTGACCGGAAAGTTTTAGTATGCTAAATCGCGGTCGTGATTTTGGATTGGCTTCCCAATATTTGGAAATCTCTTTTTGCTGTTTATTAACTTCGATAGATGCATTTGGTGAAACAAATGAGTTAATTTATTAACTAATGGTGATTGGATGGTTTCAGGGAATCGAACATTCCGAACTGCCGAGAAATTGAGATGGCTCTTGGGCACGCTTGCCAAGTCATTGGTGTTGATTCCTGGCCGCACAACTTGCTGGGTTGTGTCGAGCGTGTGTGAGGCTTGACCGGGATTCTCAAAAAATCCGCCGCATCTCGGCCTAAGCTGCTGATTTTAATGAAAAATCAATGCTCGGATCGAGCGGCAGAACAGGCCGCAGGAGATCCAGCAGGTAGTCGCCGAGCCGGGGGTGTAAGCCGGCCCCAAGATTTGTTTGGAGTTCTTTCAATTTGGCAGACCAGCGGCTATTTGCGGGCGGCAACCCCCTGAAAAGAGCGCGACTTTAGTTCGTCGGACTCAAGTTGGACGCATCGCGACAGCCCGCTTGCTCCCGTGAAATTGTCATGCTAGTTTTTCATGAAATTTCTCGGCAAGAATTTCACGGGAGTCCGCATGTTCGTGCAGTCCGACCGTCACGTCGCAAGCTACTACGCCGGTATGTATCCGGAGCCGATCCCGCATCGTCCGGAACTGGACGAGCGCATCGACGCCGACGTGCTCGTCGTCGGCGCGGGGTTCAGCGGGCTGCATACGGCGCTGCGCCTTGCGCTCGCCGGCAAGCGGGTCGTCGTGCTCGAAGCGAGCCGCGTCGCGTGGGCCGCGTCGGGCCGCAACGGCGGGCAGGCGCTGCTCGGCTGGTCGTGCGACATGCAGCCGCTCGAGGATTCGCTCGGCCGCGACGGCGCGCGCCTGCTGTGGGACAGCATGCGCTGGGCCGCGACCGAGGTGCGGGAACTGCCCGGGCGACATGGTTTCGACATCGACTATCGGCCCGGCAGCCTGTGGGCGGCGGTGCGGCCGCGTCGCGTCGCGATGCTCGCGCAGGCCCGCGACGAAGCGGCCGAGCGCTGGGGCTACGACCGGCTGCGCGTGATCGAGCGGGCCGACATGCCCGAATGGATCGGCGGCACGCGCTATCTCGCGGCGCTCTACGATCCCGAGGCCGGCCACCTGAACCCGCTGAAGCTCGCGCTCGGCCTCGCCCGGACGATCGAGCGCGCGGGCGGCCGCATCTTCGAGCAGAGCCGAGTGCTCGACTGCCGCGAAACGGCCGGGGGCCACGTCGCCCGCACGGCGCGCGGCGAAGTACGCGCGGACGTCCTCGTGCTGGCCTGCAACGCGTATGTCGACCGGCTCGATCGCGACCTCGCGCGCCGGCTGTTGCCGGTCGGCACCTACCAGGTCGCGACCGCGCCGCTCGCGCCCGACGTCGCGCGTTCGCTGCTGCCGCGGAACAGCTGCGTGATCGACAACCAGTTCGTGCCCGACTATTTCCGGCTGAGCCCCGACAACCGGCTGCTGTTCGGCGGCGGCTGCACGTATCTCGGCGGCATTCCGGCCGATATCGCGGCGGCCACGCGCCCGCACCTCGAACGCGTGTTTCCGCAACTGGCCGGCGTGCCGCTCGATTACGCGTGGGGCGGCCATATCGACATCAGCATGCGCCGCACGCCGGACATCGGCCGCCTCGGGCAGCGTTTCTGGCTGCAGGGTTTCTCGGGGCACGGCGTGCTGCCGACGCTCGCGGGCGCGCGCGCGGTGGCCGACGCCGTGCTCGGCGACGAACGCCTGCTTGCGCAGTACCAGCGCATCCGCAACCCGCGCTTCCCCGGCGGCGACCGGCTCGCCGCGCCGCTGGAAGCGGTCGGCAAGGCCTGGTACCGTCTGCGCGATACCGTTTGACTGCACCGGAACCCACCATGAACGAACAGGAAGAGATAGAAAGCCTGGCGATCCTGATCCGCGACCTGCGCAAGCATCGCAAGGTCACGCTCAACGATCTCGCGGAACGGATCGGCCGCTCGGTCGGCTTTCTGTCGCAGGTCGAGCGCGGGCTGTCGCGCCCGACGGTCGCGGATCTCACCGCGATCGGCGAGGCGCTCGGCGTGCCGACCACTTATTTCTACAGCCTGAGCAAGCCGCGCAGCGTGCCGTGGGTCACGCGGCCCGACGAGCGGCGCACCGTGTATTACGCGGCCGGCATTACCGACATCCTCGTGTCGCCGAACATGCGCTCGCGCTTCTCGATCCTCGAAAGCCATCTCGCGCCGGGCGCGAGCAGCGGCGAGCGGCCCGTCGACGACAGCGACGAGCAGGGCGGTTTCGTGCTCGAAGGAGAACTGACGATCTGGATCGACGGCGACGACACACCCGTCACGCTCGGCCCGAACGACGCATTCCAGCTCCCCGCGCACAAGCGCTTCCGTTATGCCAACCTGACCGACGCGCCGACGCGCGTGATCTGGGTATTCACCTGAGTGGTCGGCGGGGCGGGCGGCATGACGGGCCGCCCCGCCAAGCAGCCTGTTTGCAGTACTGATCGAGATGATGCATGCGACGTGATGCATGCGCGTGAATCCGGTTCGCCGCGCTGCGGCACCGCCATACAAGACATGGAAAGGATGAGACATGGCTGACGTCGTTCCCGCGCTGGTCGGTGAAGTCCGCGCATTCCGGCAGGCGCACCCCGAGATCCGTTATGTCGACCTGATCTGCCTCGACCTGCCCGGGCATTTCTACGGCAAGCGCTACCCGATTGACGCGCTCGAAAAGGTCGCGTCGGGCTCGTTGCTGAAGCTGCCGCAGAATTGCGTGCTGCTCGGCACGCAGGGCGGCCTCTACAAGATCGGCGACTACTGCTTCAACGACGGCGACCCGGACGCGCCGCGCCGGCTGATTCCCGGCACGCTGAAGCCCGTGCGCTGGGAGCGGCAGCCGCTCGCGCAGATGCTGATCAGCTCCGACGGCACCGATTCGCCGATCGAGTTCGAGCCGCGCGAGGTGCTCGCGCGCGTGCTGCGGCGTTTCGCGGCGCGCGGCATCCGGCCGGTCGTTGCATTCGAGCTCGAGTTCTACCTGTTCGCCGCGCAGCTCGCGGAAGGGATGCCGCAATATCCGCGCGACCGCCTGAGCGACGATCGCGACGATCAGCCGAACATGCATATCGAGCGCCTGTCGCGCTTCTCCGACGTGCTGCACGAGATGGTCGAGGCCGC
The DNA here is from genome assembly GCF_024704855.1 of Burkholderia sp. HAN2018. Lineage (NCBI taxonomy): Bacteria > Pseudomonadati > Pseudomonadota > Betaproteobacteria > Burkholderiales > Burkholderiaceae > Burkholderia > Burkholderia sp. HAN2018. Next base: position 17,541 of record NZ_QOBB01000106.1, read on the forward strand.
GTGCGAGCAGGGCGTCGACGCGACGGTGATCACGGCCGAGCTCGGTCCCGGTCAGTTCGAGATCAATTTCGGCCACACCGACGATGCGTTGCGCGCGGCCGACTGGTCGGCGCTGTTCTGCCGCAGCACGCGCGGCGTCGCGTTGAAGCACGGCTATCGCGCGAGCTTCATGGGCAAGCCGTACCTGCATGCGCCGGGCAGCGGGATGCACGTGCACGTGAGCCTCTACGACGATGCCGGGCGCAACCTGCTCGCGGCGGACGGGCAGCGGCCGCTGCGGCACGCGGTGGCCGGATGCCTCGCGGTGCTGCCGCACTGCATGCCCGTGTTCGCGCCGAATCACAACGCGTTCCGGCGCTACGGATCGATGGTGAATGCGGCGAGCCGCGCGAGCTGGGGCTTCGAGGATCGCGATGCGTGCATCCGGATTCCCGAGTCGGATGCGCGCAACCTGCGGATCGAGCACCGGCTCGCGAGCGCGGACGCGAACCCGTATCTGGTGCTCGCCGCGATTCTCACCGGGATGGAGCATGGGCTCGATGCACGGATCGAGCCGATCGTGCCGCTCAACGAGGATCGCGGCAGCGGGATCGATTTCCCGAAGGAGATGCTGTCGGCCGTCGCGGCGATGCAGGATCATCCGGCCCTGCGCGAAGGGCTCGGCAGCGAGTTCGTGATGGTGTATTGCGAGAACAAGCGGCAGGAGGAGCTGGATTTCCGCAATGAAATCGGCGCGCGGGAGTATCGGTGGTTCTTGTGAGCGGACGCTGCCGCGCGCGCGTCTTATCGTCCGCGCATCTGCTCCATCGGCAGGTGCGCGCCCCACGCGCTCGTCAGGGCCTCGATTTCCGCAACCGGGTCGATCTGGTGTCGAGCGTTTTCGGCCACGCCGTCGCCGAACAGCAGGTGCGCGAAATCGCGTGCACGCTCGGTGATCGCCGCTGTTTTCGGGCGGCGCCGCAGCGTGAAAGACGAGAGCGCCGCATCGAGGTCGCTGTCGTTGCCTGCTCCGTGCTCGTCGAGACAACGGGCAAGATGCCACGCGTCCTCGAGTGCCTGGCAAGCACCTTGTCCGGAGGTCGGTAGCGGCGCGTGAGCGGCATCGCCGATCATCAGCACGTTGCCGCGATGCCACACGTCGACGGGATCGAGATCGTGCACGTGGATCTTCGTGATCGCGTCCGATGGTGTCGCACGTATCGCGTTCGCGACGGGTGCCGGCCACGCAGCGAAGCGCCGTTCCAGCATCGCCGCGGGATCGCTTTCCGTCACCTCGCCCGGATCGGCTTCGGGCCATGCCGCCGCCCAATACATCCGATGCCGGTCGAGCGCGACGATACCGAAGCGCTCGCGCACGCCCCAATAGTCGAATACCGACACCTCGTCGACCAGCGGCACATCACTTTGCGCGATACCGATCCAGTTGACGAATCCCTGGTAGACGGGCGCGTTGTGACCGACCACGTAGTGTCGCGCGACGGAATTCATGCGGCCGTCCGCTCCGATCACGAGATCGGGGGCGATCGTCGTTCCATTGTCGAAGTGAACGATGGCGCGGCCGTCCGTTCCGGTTTCGATGGCCGTCGCCCCGTGGCCGAAGCGGACGTCGATGCCGCGCGCGGCGAGGTGCCGTGCCAGCACGGCCTGCAGGTCGCGCCGCAGGATCGAATACGTCGGGAAACCCATGCGGCGGTCGAGTGCGCGGATATCGGTCGCCTTGAGCGCGGTGCCATGCCGGTCGATGCGCCGCATCGCGTGCAGGTGGCCGCCAACCTCGACGATGTCCGGCAGCAGGCCGAGTTGCTCGAGCACGAAGCCGGCATTCGGCCACAGCACGACGCCCGCGCCCATCGTCGATTCCGACGGCCGGCGTTCGTACAACCGGATCCGGTGGCCGCGCCCGGCGAGTGCGAGTGCGGTGCTCATGCCGGCAACGCCGGCGCCCAGAATGGCGATTTCCATCGTGCTCCTTCCTTGTGTCGTACGCGTGCTCGCCGGGGCGCGGAGTTGCGCATCGGCGTCGCATTGACGGGATGAGCATCGTAAATTATGGTCTCCGGCGGGATAAGCTGTGAAAATCGGCACGCTTTGATACCTGAAATGGGCTAATGATGCGGAGCAAGCTGGATCTGAATGCGGTGCGTGTGTTCGTGTCGGTCGTCGACGAAGGCAGCTTCGCCGGCGCCGCGCGCGTGCTCGAGATGCCGGGTTCCAACGTGAGCCGTCACGTGGCGCAACTGGAGTCGAGGCTCGGCGTGCGGCTGCTCGAGCGCAGTACGCGGCACTTGCGCATGACCGAGGCCGGGCGTTTGCTGCACGAGCGCGCGCGACCGATGCTCGATGCGCTGACGCAGGCCGAATCCGAACTGACGTCGCAGCAGACGGAGCTGCGCGGCGTGCTGAAGCTCTGCGTGCCCGGCGAAATCGGGCCGCGCATGCTCGGGCCGATCGTCGCGGAATTCGCGAGCCGTCACCCGCGCGTCGAAATCGACTGCGATACGAGCCTCGCCGGTGTGTCGACGCTGCGCGACGATATCGACCTGTCGATCATCGTCAATCGCGGGAGGCTGGACGACAGCACGTTCGTCGTCAGGCCGCTCGTGAGTTTGCCGAGCGTCGTCGTGGCTGCGCCGTCGCTCGTCGCGCGGGTCGGGTTGCCGACCCGGACGGAACAGCTCGGGCAACTGCCGTGCATCACGACGTTGAGCACGCTGAAAGGGCGACCGTGGCAATTTGCCGACGGCGAAGGGTGGATTCACAAGATTCCGGTGGCGAGCCGGTATCGCGTCAATAGCGGCGAGATGGCAGGGCTGGCTGCGGTGAACGGGATCGGTTTTGCGATTCTCGTCGAGCGCATGTGCGCGGTCGAGCTGGCCGAGGGGCGGCTGGTGCGCGTGCCGCTGGAGATGACGCCTGCGCCGCTGGAGCTGTATGCCGCTTATGCGAGCCGGAATTCGGTCAATGCGAAGATCCGCGAGTTGCTGCAGATGATGCAGACGCGGCTAGTGGAATGGGGGACAAGCCTTTCATGACGATCGTGTCGCCGTCTTGGCGGGCCACACGTGCCGGTTCGTGCGCTTGCCCGGTGTTTCGTTATCGAGACTGATTGCTCGCGCCGTAAAGGGAATAAAACCGGTACGGCAGATCGGCCAGTTCGCTTTCGACGTGATCGTGCCGGCCAAGCGAATGAAGCCAATCGAGGAACGTGGCTTCGGTCATCACCGATCGTAACGTGTCGACCGCTGCGTCGCGATTCGCGGAAGGCACGAATTCAACGGGCGCGGTGTGGCGGTCGGTGGAGCCGCTCAAGTAGCGCGCGCCCTGCCAGTCGATGCGCGGATAGTCGCGGGGGCTGAATTCGGACGGCTGCCGGACACGGCCGCGGAGCATGTCGTCCGCCCCGACGAACCAGATCATCAACTGTGCACGCCAGAGTGGATCGTCGATGGCGAGCACCGATGTCAGCCACGGGCGAATTTCGTGCGTCTCGAGGTATTTGACGCAAAGGAACATCGATGACGAGAATTTTCCGCTGGCATTGAACCAGTCTCCGGTGCCGGATTGCCGGTCGTGATGCCGGTTGAAGCACGCAGCCGTATCGAGTGCGCCCGACGGCCAGCATTCGGGGTCCATCAGGCTTTGCCCGAGCGTATCGAGCACGTCGCGGCGATAACCCTGATAGGGTTCGGACGGGATGCGATCGGGATGCTGCGAAACGAACGCGGTGATCAGCCATTCCAGCAGCGCATGGTGTTGCCCTTCGTGGCAGCGCGGCATCAGTTGCACCATCAGGTAGTGATACCACTGCTGCCACTCGTCGCGTGGGCCGAATGAAGTCGTGCCGATCACGATTTCTTCGAGCGGCGTGTCCAGCCGTGCGATGTCGATCGACTGGAGGTCGTCCTGCAACTCGGCGAATGTCCGTCGCGAGTCGCCCATGAACCACGCCTCGCCCATCGGCGTCTTCGGGCGCGGAAACGCCGCGCTCAGTCTCGCCGATGCCGAAGCGGAGCGCCCGGCCCCGGGAATCCAGCGAAACGGGTCGGGCCGGGCCGGCATCAAGATGTTGCCGCCTCGCCGTGTGCCGTGCCCGGTAGCGCGCGCCAATAGCGCACCTCTTCGATAGGACTCCCGTCGATCTCGAACGTCTTGACGTCGTCTTCGGCGACGAAGCCTTCGCGTTCGTAGAACGCCCTGGCCCGACGGTTCTTGAGCAAGACCCACAGCGATACCCACGCATGGCCCATGTCGTGCAACGACCGGCATGCATGGTCGACCAGCGCCGCGCCGATCCCCTGGCCGCAATACGACGGATGCAGATAGATCGCTTCGATTTCTCCCCACGCACGATCCTTGTCGGTGTCGCGTGTCGGACCATAGGCGATCCAGCCTGCCGGTGTGTTGTCCGCGACCGACACCGCGAGTGCGACGTGCGGCCGCCCGGCGTCGAACGCACAGCGCCACGAGGCCGTGCGTTTCTCGACCGACAGGCCGGCGAGGAACGCCGCCGGCATGATGTCCGTGTAGGTCGCCTGCCACGATGCGACGTGGATGCCGGCGATGGCCGGCGCGTCGGCGGAGGTGGCCGTGCGGATGTCGATCGTCGTCGTGTTCGGTGTCATGCGTGCCTCGTCGAATCGTGTGCCGTTTGCCGCGTTGCCGCGCGCGGGATTCATTCCGCCGGATCCAGGCTGCTGTCGATCGCGAAACGGTAGCCGAGGTCCACTTGCGACGCGTCGCCCGGCGTATCGGTCCGCTTCAGCACGAACTCGAACGCGGGTTCGTACCAGCCGTTGCGCGGCACTTCGCCACCGAGGACTTCGACGTCGTACCAGCCGTTGTCGAGGTCGATCACGGGCCGGCCCGGTTCGCGATAACGCGCAAGCAGCGCGTTCACCGATTCGTCGTTGAAGCGCTCGAGAATGCGCCACGTGTAAAGCATCACCGAACGGTGTTCGACGCGCAGCACGTATCCGCCGCGCCGATGCTGCAGGCGGCTTCCGGCCTTCAGCAGTTCGGGCGTGTCGTCGTCCAGCGTGAAGATGACCGTATACGGATGGTTCTCGATACCGGCCAGCGGAATGACGACGCCTTCGAGCACGGCGTTGTCGCCGCTGTCGCCGGTCGTGAACTCGGACGCGACGTTGTCCGGCAGCCGATGGGTTTCCTTGTAGCGCTTCAGCAGCAGAAGATCGCCGACGAGGAAACAGTCGATCAGGTCGTTGAGGACTTCGGAGAATTCATGCCGCATCGTCGTGTCTTTCGAAGGCGGCGTGCCGCGACCTGCACGGCGGCACACCGCGTCCGGCGAGCTTACTCGCCGAGCCTGGACGTCACGCAACCCGTGCTCGAGCACTCGCGCTCACGCTCGCGCAGGAACGACAGCCGCGACTGCGTCATGTCGTTCGCGCACTGGATATCCACGAGGTAGCTGTTGTTGCGCGTTTCGCTGCACTGCGCATCGCGTTGCTTCAGCCATGCGAGCTGGCCGGCTTTCAGCGCGGCCTGCTGGTCGCCGCTCAGTTGCTTGCGCAGGCGGCCGTATTCGTCGTTCAGATCGCGATCGGACTGAGAGAACTGCGTGCTGGTGCAGTACACCTGGTCGAACGCGCTGCGCGGCTTCCCGCAGCCGGCCGCGTGCGCGGCGAACGGAACGGCAAGCGCGAGCAGTGCGCAGGATGCGAGCAGATTCTTCTTTTTCATGGTGATGCTCCTGACTGGGTGAAAACCGTTGGGCCCGATGGGCGATTTCATCGTCTATTGCGGCGCGGTGCACGCGTCGATCCCGCCCGCGATCGCGGCGGACAGCTTCTGGATCGTCTCGCGACGCGCAAGCCGTGCTTCCTCGTCCGGGTTGACGATCACGCCGGCCTCGACGAGCACCGCCGGAATCGGCGCGGTGCGCAGCACGACGAGATCGTCGAAGCGGTGAATGCCGAGTGGCGGATCGATCAGCGGGCGGTTCTCGCCGCGGATCGGCTGCGCGTGATACAGCGACGGCCGTTCGCCGGCCGCGACCAGCCGCCCGGCGATCGCCTTCGCGCAACGCAGGCTTTCCGCGTAGTGCGGATTGCGTTCCGACACGAACACCGAGAAGCCGCGGAATTCGCGCTGCCGGCCCGCGTCGATGAACTGCTGCTGCATCGAGTCGTGATGGATCGACACGAACAGGTTCGCGTCGGGCGCCTGGGTCGAGCGCTGGTCGAGCGAGATTTCGCGGCCGTCGGCCGACGTGCGCAGCACGCGGTCGCCATGCGCGGCGAGTTTTTCGGCGACCGCCGCGGACAGGTCGAGGTTGTACAGGTATTCGAC
>NZ_QOBB01000107.1:0-23875 GCF_024704855.1 Burkholderia sp. HAN2018
CCGGTGCGGCGGCGCGTGTTGCGCGCCTCACCCGGCACACGACACGCTTCGACGATGCAAGCCGCGCCTTGTCAGTCCATGCCGATAGCGGGCCCTGGAGACGCAGCACCGACAACAACATTCGAAAACCGATCGTCCTGACCATGCAAGCTTCCGAATTGAGCGGCGTGCCTCGCGCCGCCGAACGCGCGCTCACGCGCAGCGACTACAAGACCCTTGGCCTTGCCGCACTCGGCGGCGCCCTCGAGTTCTACGACTTCATCATCTTCGTGTTCTTCGCGCCGGCGATTGGGCAACTGTTCTTCCCGCACGACATTCCCGACTGGCTGCGCCAGTTGCAGACGTTCGGCATCTTCGCGGCCGGCTATCTCGCGCGTCCGCTCGGCGGCGTGATCATGGCGCACTTCGGCGACCTGTTCGGCCGCAAGCGGATGTTCACGCTGAGCGTGCTGATGATGTCCGTGCCGACGCTGCTGATGGGCCTGCTGCCGACCTACGACACGATCGGCATCCTCGCGCCGGTGTTGCTGCTGCTGTTCCGCGTGCTGCAAGGCGCGGCAGTCGGCGGCGAAGTGCCGGGCGCGTGGGTGTTCGTGTCCGAGCACGTGCCGTCGCGTCATATCGGCTATGCATGCGGCACGCTGACCGCGGGCCTGACGGCCGGCATCCTGCTCGGCTCGCTCGTCGCCGCCGGCATCAACAGCCGTTACTCGACCGCCGAAGTCGCCGCGTTCGCCTGGCGCATCCCGTTCCTGCTCGGCGGCGTGTTCGGCCTGTTCTCCGTGTACCTGCGCCGCTGGCTGCATGAAACGCCGGTGTTCGCCGAGATGAAGGCGAAGAAGGCGCTCGCGGCCGAGATTCCGCTGAAGGCCGTGCTGCGCGACCACGGCCGCGCGGTGATCGTGTCGATGCTACTCACGTGGATGCTGTCGGCCGCGATCGTCGTCGTGATCCTGATGACGCCCGCGCTGCTGCAGAAGCAGTTCCACCTGACGCCCGCGACGACGCTGTTCGCGAACAGCGTCGCGACGCTGTGCCTGACCGCCGGCTGCATCACCGCGGGTTCGCTCGCGGGCTGGATCGGCGCGAAGCGCGTGCTCGGCATCGGCGGCATCGGGCTGGCCGCGTGCTACTACCTGCTGTTCGTGCAGGTCGCGGCCGATGCGTCGACGCTGCCGCTCTACTACGGAATCGCGGGCTTCATGGTCGGCACGATCGGCGCGGTGCCGTTCGTGATGGTCAAGAGCTTCCCGGCCGTCGTGCGCTTCTCGGGCATCTCGTTCTCGTACAACGTCGCGTATGCGATCTTCGGCGGCCTCACGCCGGTGATCGTGTCGCTGATGATGAAATCGAATCCGCTCGCGCCGGTCGTGTACGTCGCGGCGATCTGCGTGCTCGGCGCGATCGCCGTGCAGTTCTCGAAGGATGCGAAGGACGTGAAGGATGTGAAGGGCACGCACTGAACGCCGGCGCCCGCTTGATGAACGAAGGGCCGAATCCCGCAGCGTGCGGGATTCGGCCCTTTTGCTATGCCTCGGCCTGGCGGCGCGAGTCAGCCCGGTTCAACGCAGCACGCCGTACGACGAACTCGGCCGGCGCAGCGCGTCGATGCTCGCGCCGCCGGCGCCGGTGACGAACAGCAGCAGGAACCCGCCGGCGATCGCGACGTTCTTCCAGAAGTGAATCACCATATCGTGCTGGATGGCGGCGCTCGTCGCGTCCCAGAAATTGTGCCCGACCATCGCGGTCGCGATCGTGTAGACCGCCATCAGCAGCGCGAGCGGCCGTACCTTGTAGCCGACGATCAGCAGCAGGCCGCCCAGCCCCTCGATCGCGACGACGATCGGCGCGACGACCTGTTGATAGGGCACGTTCATCCCGTGCAGATACGCGATGAAATCGCTGTAGCCGAGCAGCTTCATGATGCCGCCCCACAAGAACAACGCCGCCAGCGCCAGGCGTGCGAAAAAAATGACGCCGGAATCGACGGTACGCGTCATGCCTCTCTCCTCGTATGCAATTCGGCCGCTTGCCCCGGGCGCGCCCGGGCGGTTCGACGCCGCGCGGCCCGGGAGGGGACGCGGCAAATGGGCCAGCATAGAGGGTCTTTTCGCCGTGTCCAAGAAAAAGGTTGTAGCAAATCTTTACACTGCGGCGGCCGCGCCGGCGGCTCGACGCACTGAAAAACGCGTTTAGCCCGCGTCGCTCAACAACACGCCTTTCTTGAAGATGAAGCAGCCATAGCCGCGCAACTCGCCGGTGACGATCACCGCATAGGCCTGCTGCGCGCGCTCGTAGAACGCGAAACGGTCGATGCCCGCGAGCGGCACCGCGCGCCCTTCCGCGCGGTCGATCTCGGCCTGCACCTCGCGCTGCACGGGCGGCACCGCGGCTGCGTCGCCGACGACTTCCATCCGCCATGCGGGTGTGTCAACGAACGTGTCGAGCGGCAGCACGGACAGCACCGCGCGCACGACGCGCGCGGAATCGGCGCCGTCGATGCGCAACGCGCGGCCGACCACCGTGTGCTCCGCGACGGATTCCGCCGGGAAATTCGCGTCGCAGATCGCGATTTCGTCACCGTGCCCCATCGCACGCAGCGTGTGCAGGATGTCGGCGTGCAGCAGCGGGTCGAGATTCTTCAGCATGTCGGCTAGTCTCCGGGATCAGGAACGAATCGCATAACGTTACCCGATCCCGGTGGCCGTTGCGCATGCATCGCTCGCGTCACGGCGCCGCGGCCGGCATCTCGTCGATGAAACCGGTGACCGTCGCGAGGCGGCCCGACGCGTCGACCGTGCCGAAGTCCGAACCCTTCACGATCGCCGCGCCGTCGGGCGACACGAGCGCCCACGAGAACCGCAGGTGCTGGCCGAACGCGTCGACGTCGGTCGTGCGGCGAAAGCGGAACGCGGGGAAACGCGCCTGCACGGCCGCGATCATCGCATCGATGCCCGCGTGGCCGTCGCCGGCCATCAACGGATCGCGATAGGCCGCGTCGCTCGCGTAGGTCGCGTCGATCAGCGCGCGGCGACGCGCGACGTCGGGTTCGTTCCATGCGTCGAAGTAGCGGTCGATCAGGTCGGCGTGAATGGACGAGGCGGACGAAGCGGATTGAGCGGTGTTCATGGCGAGGCTCCTTGTGTCGATGAGGGGACGAGGTCGCGAACGTTGGGTGTTTCGTATTCGCGTGCCGTCATCGTCGCCGGCCTCGCGCGGGCGGTCGATTACGTACGAGGTAAGGAAATCGCGCCCGCGCCGCCGCGATCAGCCGGCCGCGTAGTTGGCCGCGTAGTCGACCGCCAGGCTCCACGCCGGATCCTCGTGCTTCGCCCAGTACGCGTCGAACAGCCGGCGCGTCATCGGGCCCGGCCGGCCGTCGCCGATCGGTGCGCCGTTCAGCCGCGTGACGGGCATGATCCCGCCGGCCGTCGACGTGATGAACACCTCGTCGGCTTCGCGCAGTTGCGCATCGTCGACGCGGCCGGCCTGCACGTCGATGCCCATCGACGCCGCCAGCTCGAACACGGTCTGCCGCGTGATGCCGTGCAGCACGCCGCGCTCGGGCGTCCGAAGCCGGCCGTCGCGCACGATGAAAACGTTGAACCCGGGCCCTTCGGCGATGCTGCCGTCCGTGCACTTCAGCACGACCGACTCCGCACCCGCGTCATACCCCTTCAGCAGCCCGGCGACGAGGTCGAGCCAGTGGTAGTTCTTGATCTGCGGATCGACCGATTCGGGCGGAATCCGCCGCACGTCGTCGACCAGATGCAGGTGCAGGCCCTCGCGCAACTGCCGCTCGTTCGCGACCGAGCCGTACGGCACCGCGAACGCGATGAACTGGTTCACCGCGTCGCGCGGGTCGCGGCTGAAGGTGGGCGATACGCCGCGCGTGCACAGCATTTCGACGTACGCGTTGCGCAGGCCCGAGCGGCGCACGCATTCGACGAGGATGTCGCGCAGCGCGTCGTCGCCCAACGGCACGTCCAGCCGCAGCCTCGCCAGCGAGCGCCTGAACCGCGCGATGTGCCGGTCGAGGCGGAAGAAGCGGCCGTTCCACACGTGCACGGTGTCGTACGTGACGTCCGAATGCAGGAAACCCCAGTCGAGCACCGACACGCGCGCGTCGGCGATCGGAATGAAGCGGCCATTCATGTACGCGGCGCCCGGCGGATACGTGGATGCTTCGGCAGACTGAATGCTCTCCGGTGCCGTACGTTTCACGTCGGGCGCGTGCGGCGCGTAGTCGACCTGCGCGACAAACGACGCGCGATCGGCGTCGAACACGCTGCGATGCACGACCGCATTCGGCCCCGCCGCGCGATCGAACGACAGCTTGCCGTCGAGATGGTCGATCTCGTGCTGCATCAGCTCCGACACATCGGGCGACAGCGCGTCGCGCCGATGCAGCTCGCCGTCGAGCGTCGTGTACTGCACGCTCACCGACGCGTGGCGCTCGACACGCACGAACAGGTCGGGAAAGCACATGCAGTCGTCCCACAGCGTCATCCGCGCGTCGCTGCGCCACACGATTTCGGGGTTCACGATCACGTCGGGCCAGCCATCCAGCGCGAGCGCGATCATCCGTTGCCCGACGCCGATCTGCGGCGCGGCGACCGCGCGGCCGAAACCGTGTTCGTCGCGAAACGCGCGCAGCGCGGCACGCAGTGCGCCGGCGGCTTCGCGCACGGCGGGATCGGTAACGTCGCCGACCGGCCGCGCGACGTCGCGCAGCGATGCGGTGCCCACCGGAAGAATCCGTGTATTCATTTCACTACCTCCGACAAAGTCACCTTGTTGCCTCCCTTGAACGTCGAAATCGTTGCCGCCGGATTGCGCAGCTCGCCGTTCGCGTCGAACGCGATCCGGCCGGTCACGCCCTGGAAGTCGACGCGATGCAGCGCGTCGACGATCTTCGCCGGATCGGTGGACTGCGCGAGCATCACCGCGTGGTAGACGGCCATCATCGCGTCGTAGGCGTACGGCGCGTAGAGCTGCACGGGGGCGCCGTACTTCCGCGTGAAGCGCGCCGCGAACGCGGGGCCGCCCGGCATCTTCGCGAGGCTTCGGCCGCCGTCCGCGCACACGAGGTTGCCGTCGAGCGCATCGCCGGCCAGTTTCAGGATCTCGTGCGTGCACAGACCGTCGCCGCCCAGCAGCGGCACGGCGATCCGCAGCTTCTTCATCTGCTTGAGCATCGGCCCGCCCTGCGTGTCCATGCCGCCGAAGAAGATCGCGTCGGGCGCACGGCCCTTGAGCAGCGTCAGCGGCGCGCCGAAGTCGAACGCCTTGTCGGTCGTGTATTCGCGTGCGACCACGGCGGCGCCCGTGTTCCCGAGCCCGCCGGCGAACACGTCCGCGATGCCCTGCCCGTAGGCCGTGCGATCGTCGACGACACCGATGCGGCGCGCGTGCAACTGCTCGACCGCATAGCGCGCGACTGCCTGCCCGAGAAAGTCGTCGTTCGCGAGCATCCGGAACGTGGTGCGATAGCCGAGACGCGTGAACGCCGGATTGGTGGCCGACGGCGTGAGCTCCGCGATGTTCGCCGTCGCGTAGAGCCGCGCGACGGCGATCGACGTCCCCGAATTCTGGTGGCCGATCACGGCGCTGACGTGCGTATCGACGAAGCGCTGCGCGACCGTCGTCGCGACCTTCGGGTCGGCCTGGTCGTCCTGCGCGTCGAGCACGAACGTGACCGGATGCCCGGCGACGCCTGGATGCGCCGCGTTGATTTCGTCGATCGCGAGCCGAATGCCGCGCGCGCTGTCCTCGCCGAAATGCGCCTGCGCACCCGTGAGCGCGCCGGCAAAACCCACGACGACCGTATCCGCGCCGAACGCGGGAACGGCCGGTACAAGCGATACAAGTGGCACCAGCAGCACGAGCGGCGCCAGCAGCAGATGTCGGAAACGCATGATGTTTTCCTCGCAGCTTCATCGTTGACGGGTGCTACGATTATCGGCAGCCGTCGCGAAATCCGATAAACATCGGGCGGCATCATTCGCGAGTTTGTTTCGTTTTTTCTCTCCGAAGGAAATCCGATGAATCCCGCCGCCACACCGCTCGACGATTTCGACCTGCGGATCCTCGCCCGCCTCCAGCACGACAACCAGATCACCAACCAGGCGCTCGCCGCCGAGATCGGCCTGAGCCCGCCCGCATGCCTGCGCCGCGTGAAGCGGCTGCGCGACGAGCGCTATATCCAGCAGGACGTTTCCGTCGTCGATCCGACCAAGGTCGGCCTCCCGTTGACGATGCTCGTCCTCGTGCAGGTCGAGCGCGAACGGGTCGACCTGCTCGACGAATTCAAGCGGTTCCTGAAGTCGCTGCCGGAAGTCATGCAGTGTTATGTGGTGACGGGGCGCGCCGATTTCGTGCTGATGATCGCGATGCGCGACATCGACCACTACGAGGAGTTTTCCACGCGCGTATTCCGGCAGCACCACAACATTCGTCACTTCGAAACGATGGTCGTGATGTCGCGCGTCAAGGTCGGGCTGTCGCTGCCGATCGACATCGCGTAACGATCGCCGCAATGAAAACGGGCGCCGTCGGGCGCCCGCATCGTCCGGCGGCATCGGCCGCGCGCGTCAGGTCACCGGCGCCGGATTGAACAGCGTCAGCGCATTCGCGAGCTTCCACTGCTCGGCCCACGTGCGGCGCTTGCCGCTCGCGACGTCGAGCATCAGCCGGAACAGTTCCCAGCCGGTGTCCTCGATCGTCGCCGTGCCGGTCGCGATCCGCCCCGCGTCGAGATCCATCAGGTCGTGCCAGCGGCGCGCGAGATCGCTGCGCGTCGCGACCTTGATCACCGGCACCTGTGCGAGGCCGTACGGCGTGCCGCGGCCGGTCGTGAAAACGTGCAGGTTCATCCCGGCCGCGAGCTGCAGCGTGCCGCAGATGAAGTCGCTCGCGGGCGTCGCCGCATAAAGCAGCCCCTTCTGCTTCGCGCGATCGCCGGGACGCACGACACCGGCGATCGGCGCGCTGCCCGACTTCACGATCGAGCCCATCGCCTTCTCGACGATGTTCGACAGGCCGCCCTTCTTGTTGCCGGGCGTCGTGTTCGCGCTGCGGTCGACGCGGCCGCGCTGCAGGTAACGGTCGTACCAGTCCATCTCGCGAATGATCTCGCGCGCAACGTCCTCGTTCGCCGCACGCGACGTGAGCTGCGCGACACCGTCACGCACTTCCGTCACCTCGGAGAACATGATCGTCGCGCCCGCGCGCACCAGCAGGTCCGCCGCGAAGCCGACGGCCGGATTCGCGGTGAGCCCCGAGAACGCGTCGCTGCCGCCGCACTGCACGCCGACGACGAGATCCGACGCGGGGCACGTCTCGCGGCGGCGGCGGTTCAGCCGCTCGAGATGCGATTCGGCCATCTTCATGATCGAGTCGATCATCGAGTTGAAGCCGACGTGCGCGGCGTCCTGCAGACACACGACACCGCCGTTGTCGCCGGCACCGTCGGCCGCCACCGGAATCGCGCCGGGCGGCAGCAGGCGCTCGGGCTGAAGCTTCTCGCAGCCGAGGCTCACGGTCATCACCTCGCCGCCGAAGTTCGGATTCAGGCTGATGTTGCGCAGCGTGCGGATCGGGATGTCGGCGTCGGGCGCGTCGATCGCGACGCCGCAGCCGTACGTGTGCTCGAGCCCGACCACGTCGTCGACGTTCGGGTAGCGCGGCAGCAGCTCGGCCTTGATCCGCTGCACCGCATGCTCGACGACGCCCGACACGCACTGCACGGTCGTCGTGATCGCGAGGATGTTGCGCGTGCCGACCGAGCCGTCGGCATTGCGGAAGCCCTCGAACGTATAGCCTTCGAGCGGCGGCAGCGGCGGCGCGGCACGCGTCGCGAGCGGCAGGTTGTCCAGCCCCGGCGGCTCGGGCATGCGCATCGTGCGCTCGTTGACCCAGCTGCCGCGTCGCAGCTCGGCCAGCGCATAACCGATCACCACGTTGTAGCGGACGATCGGGTCGCCGGCCGCGAGGTCGACCAGCGCGACCTTGTGCCCCTGCGGCACGCCTTCGCGCAGCGTCAGCCCGTCGGCGAACGTCGCGCCCTCGGGCAGGCCGCCGTCGTTGACGACGATCGCGACGTTGTCGTCCGGATGCACACGGATGTAGAGCGGGGAAGCAGTCATCGGAAATCCTGGAGGCTGTCGGCCATATTGTTAGTCATCATACGACATTCAACTCTGGCCGGCGATGCTGCGTAAACCCTTATCCGGAAAGACCCTATCATTTACCCGCCAGCAAACCGCTTGCGTGGTCCTTTCCCTCGTTGTACGATGACATACAACGACATCGCCAATTTGGCTCGTATGCCGTTCCCGACGAACCAGCACTCGCGCTAGACGGACGACCCAACCATGACTTCACCGCAAGAACTCAAACAGATCATCTCCCACGGCCTGCTGTCCTTTCCGCTGACGGACTTCGACGCCGACGGCAGCTTCCGCCCGTCCACCTATGCCGAGCGCCTGGAATGGCTCGCGCCGTACGGTGCGAGCGCGCTGTTCGCGGCCGGCGGCACCGGTGAATTCTTCTCGCTCACGCAGCGCGAGTATTCGGACGTGATCCGCGTCGCGACGGAAACCTGCAAGGGCAAGGTGCCGATCCTCGCCGGCGCGGGCGGCGCGACGCGCGTCGCGATCGAATATGCACAGGAGGCCGAGCGCCTCGGCGCGAGCGGCGTGCTGCTGATGCCGCATTACCTGACCGAAGCCAGCCAGGAAGGGATCGCCGAGCACGTCGAGCAGGTGTGCCGCGCACTGAAGATCGGCGTCGTGGTGTACAACCGTGCGAATTCGAAGCTGAACGCCGACATGCTCGAGCGCCTCGCCGATCGTTGCCCGAACCTGATCGGCTTCAAGGACGGCGTCGGCGAAATCGAAAGCATGGTGACGATCCGCCGCCGCCTCGGCGACCGCTTCGCGTATCTCGGCGGCCTGCCGACGGCCGAAGTCTATGCCGCCGCGTACAAGGCGCTCGGCGTGCCGGTGTATTCGTCGGCCGTGTTCAACTTCATCCCGAAGACGGCGATGGAGTTCTACGAAGCGATCGCGAAGGACGACCACGCGACGGTCGGTCGCCTGCTCGACACGTTCTTCCTGCCGTACCTGAAGATCCGCAACCGCCGCGCGGGTTATGCGGTCAGCATCGTGAAGGCGGGCGCGAAGCTCGTCGGCCACGACGCGGGCCCCGTGCGGGCGCCGCTCGTCGACCTCACCGAGGCCGAAGCGGCCGAACTCGACGTGCTGATCAAGAAGATGGGCCCGCAGTAAGCGGGTACGGCCTGCGCGGCGCCTTGATCGGAGCCGCGCAGGCCGGTTGTCGCGTCGCGTGCCGGTTCGACGGTATCGCGACCGTTCGCAGCAGTAACCGCGCACGCATCCGCCGCGACGGGTGCCGCCTCCGGCGCGGCGCTTCGCGTGACGCCACCCCGCCTCGCAGGCCGTCCGGCCGCGTCACATCTGCGCGATGATTCCGACGATCCGGTGGCGCACGTTCGCGAGCCTGACCCGCGTCGCCTCGATCTGCCCCTGCGTCCCGGCCCGCGCGCGTGCATTCGATTCGCCGTCGAGGATCTGCCCGAGCACGTCGCGGTCGACGACCGCATCGAAGAACCGGCCGACCGTGATCGTCGCCGACTGCTTCGCGGTCGCGAGCTGGCTGTTCGCCTGCAGCAGTGCTTCGGTGCGCAGGCCCGGGTCGCGTTCGTCGATGCCGCGCCGGTACTGGAGCGCGAACACCAGCGCTTCCATGTCCTGCCGGAAACGGCGCACGGCTTGCCCGAACACGAGCGAATGCGCGTCGGCGCCCGTGACGACGCGCCCCTGGTTGATCGTCACGTCGAATTCGCTGCCGCCCAGGTCGCGCTGGAATTCCAGCAGCGCATTCGCGAGCACGCGCCCTTCGCTGTACTGGCCGACCTGGGTGCGCACGGATTTCGCGACGTCGCCGATCGCTTTCCACAATCCGGCCGCGAACAGGTGATCGCCACGCTTGTTGATGTTCATCGGGGGTTCCCTCGTTGTCTTTTGTCGGTCTCTCAGGCTTGCCTGCGGGCCGGCTGGCCCGAGGCTTCGCTACTGTAGGAGAAAACCGGGGGACGGGGAAGACGGCAAGATCCACGGCAGTCACGTACCCCGAGGCCGCTGCTCCGACCGCCGCCCTCCATGCTGCCCCGACATGATTCTTGTCGACACTTCGAACAAACCCGTCAGCACCGAAACCCGCCATGCAAAAAACAAAAAAGGCGGAAGCGGCCCACCGGCCACATCCGCCTTTTGGTTTCCGCGTGCCGGCACCGACCCCGACGCACTGGCCGCCGGAAATCACACGCTCAATCGTCGCCGCCCGTCACTCCGCCTTCCCGTCCCGCAGCCGCGGAATCGCGAGCGGATTCTTCTCCTGCAGCCCTTCCGGCAGCAGATCGTCCGGGAAATCCTGGTAGCACACCGGGCGCAGGAAACGCTCGATCGCCGTCGCGCCGACCGACGTGACGGACGGGTTCGACGTCGCGGGGAACGGCCCGCCGTGCACCATCGCGTCACACACCTCGACGCCGGTCGGGTAACCGTTCACGAGCAGGCGCCCGGCCTTGCGTTCGAGGATCGGCAGCAGCCGGCGGGCCAGCGGCTTGTCGTCGGCGTCCATCTGCAGCGTGGCCGTGAGCTGGCCCTCGAGCGCGTCGAGCACGCGCGCGACTTCGTCGAGATCGCGGCAGCGCACGATCAGCGACGCCGGCCCGAACACTTCGTGGCTGAACGCCGGCTCGGCCAGGAACGCCTGCGCGCCGACTTCGTACAACGCGCCGCCGGCCTGGCAGTCGGTCTGCGCGGTCTCGCCCGCGCCGATTGCGCGCACGCCCGGCAGTTCGGCCAGCTTGCCGCGGCCATGGCGATACGCATCGGCGATCCCGGGCGTGAGCATCACGCCGGCCGGCTTCTTCGCGAGCGCCTGCGCGGCAACGGATTCGAAGCGGTCGAGATCGGGGCCGTCGATCGCGAGCACGAGGCCCGGATTGGTACAGAACTGGCCGACGCCGAGCGTCAGCGAATCGACGAAACCCGTCGCGATCGCGTCGCCGCGCGCGGCGAGCGCCGCCGGGAACAGCACGACGGGGTTGATGCTGCTCATTTCCGCGTAGACGGGAATCGGCTGCGGGCGGGCATTCGCGATCTGCACGAGCGCCATGCCGCCCTGCCGCGACCCCGTGAAGCCGACGGCCTGGACCGCCGGATGGCCGACGAGCGCCGCGCCGATCACGCGGCCGGGGCCGATCAGCAGCGAGAACACGCCGGCCGGCATCCCGGTTTTCGCGACGGCGGCGCGAATCGCGCGGCCGACCAGTTCGGACGTGCCGAGGTGCGCCTCGTGCGCCTTCACGATCACCGGGCAGCCGGCCGCGAGCGCCGACGCCGTATCGCCGCCGGCCACCGAGAACGCGAGCGGGAAATTGCTCGCACCGAACACGACGACGGGCCCGAGTCCGACTTTCTGCAGCCGCAGGTCCGAGCGCGGCAGCGGCGTGCGGGCAGGCTGCGCGGGATCGATCGACGCGGCGAGGAAGCGGCCGTCGCGCACGACACGCGCGAACAGCCGGAGCTGGCCGACGGTGCGGCCGCGCTCACCCTGCAGCCGCGCGACGGGCAGGCCCGTTTCAGCGTGCGCGCGCTCGATCAGCGCGTCGCCGAGCGCGACGATTTCATCCGCGATCGCGTCGAGAAACGCCGCGCGGGCCGCGAGCGGCTGCGCGCGGTACGCGTCGAACGCGTCGCGCGCGAGTTCGCATGCACGCTCGATGTCGGCCTGCGCCGCGACGCCGAATGCCGGCGCATCGATCGGCGCGCCCTTCGACGGGTCGAACGCGCGCAAGGTACCGGCCGAGCCGGCGACCGCTTCGGCGCCGATCAGCATCTCTCCTGTCAGTTGCATGGGTGTGCTCCGTGGTTCGAGAATGA
The DNA here is from genome assembly GCF_024704855.1 of Burkholderia sp. HAN2018. Lineage (NCBI taxonomy): Bacteria > Pseudomonadati > Pseudomonadota > Betaproteobacteria > Burkholderiales > Burkholderiaceae > Burkholderia > Burkholderia sp. HAN2018. Next base: position 11,973 of record NZ_QOBB01000107.1, read on the forward strand.
TGGGCTCATTGTAGCCCAACAGATACGATGTCTGCCGACATGATTTTGCGATTCACGCGGGTCGTCGATCTTGCCACACAATGCGCGAATCCCTTATTTATTCGGCCCATGCCCAAATTGTGGACGTTTTGCGTCGTACTCAACGGGAAAACCCGAGGTTTCCGGGGTCGACCAACCCACATAAACTCCGCACCATGTTATACGACGACGTACATTAAAGTGCCGAATCAGACCACCCCTCGCGATCTTCCGCTCGACCTCGCGCGCACCGCGCGCCGGACCGTCGTGCGCTACTGGATCCTGGCGATGCTGTTCGTCGTCACGACGCTCAACTATGCGGACCGCGCGACGCTGTCGATCACTGGCACGCCGATCCGCAAGGCGTTCGGCATCGACCCGGTGACGATGGGCTACATCTTCTCGGCGTTCAGCTGGGCGTACGTGCTCGCGCAACTGCCGAGCGGCTGGCTGCTCGACCGCTTCGGCGCGCGCCGCGTGTATGCGGCCAGCATATTCCTGTGGTCGGCGTTCACGCTGCTGCAGGGCACGATCGGGCTCGGCGGCAGCGCCGCGTTCGCGGTGGCCGCGCTGTTCGCGATGCGCTTCGCGGTCGGCATCGCCGAAGCACCCGCCTTTCCCGCGAACGCGAAAGTCGTCGCGAGCTGGTTCCCGACCGCCGAGCGCGGCACGGCGTCCGCGATCTTCAACGCCGCGCAATACTTCGCGGCCGTGGTGTTCTCGCCGCTGATGGCGTGGCTCACGCATGCGTACGGCTGGCACCAGGTGTATCTGTGGCTCGGCCTCGCGGGCATCGCGCTCGCGTTCCTGTGGCTGCGGGTCGTGAAGGATCCGGCCGACCATCCGGCCGTGAACCGCGCGGAACTCGAGCATATCGAGCAGGGCGGCGGCCTCGTGCGCACGACCGTGCGCGGCACCGACGGCCTGCGCTCGGAAGGCCGCCGCGTGGCGGGCTGGTACTACGTGCGCCAGCTGCTGTCGAACCGGATGCTGATCGGCGTGTATCTCGGCCAGTACTGCGTGAACGTGCTCACCTATTTCTTCCTCACGTGGTTCCCGATCTACCTCGTGCAGGCGCGCGGGATGTCGCTGCTGAAGGCCGGCTTCATGACGTCGCTGCCCGCGATCTGCGGGTTCCTCGGCGGGGTGCTCGGCGGGATGCTGTCCGACGGGCTGATCCGCCGCGGCGTGTCGCTCACGCTCGCGCGCAAGATTCCGATCGTCGGCGGGATGGCGCTGTCGATGGTCATCATCGGCTGCAACTACGTCGACAGCGAAGCGCTCGTGATCGTGCTGATGGCCGTGTCGTTCTTCGGCAAGGGCATCGGCTCGCTCGGCTGGGCCGTCGTCGCGGATACCGCGCCGAAGGAAGCGATCGGCCTGTCGGGCAGCCTGTTCAACATGTTCGGCAACACGGCCGGCATCGTCGCGCCGATCGCGATCGGCTACCTCGTCGGCGCGAGCGGCTCGTTCAACGGCGCACTCGTGTTCGTCGGGCTGAACGCGCTCGTCACCGTGTTCAGCTATCTCGTGATCGTGAAGGACATCAGGCGCGTCGAGCTGCAGCATCGCGACGCGTGAGATTCGGCGAAAAGGGAAGAAAAACGACGGCGGCCGCGAAAACGGCCGCCGTTTTGGCGTCAGGCCGCGGAATGCGCGACGCGCAGCATGTCGTGCACGCCGGACGTCATCAGCGCGAGGAACGCGAGCAGGCCGACATAGCAGAGCGCGTACGTCGTCTTCGTCTCGATCGACGTCGCGTAGTACACACGATTCTCCGGCGCATCGGGATCGTAGCGCCACGCGCGCTTGAGCTGCGGCAGCGCGAGGATCGCCATCACGATCAGCAGCGGGCTCGGCCGATACACGAACAGCGCGATCAGCACGGGCACGCCCGCGAACCAGATGCGCGGCGACAGCACCGCGGTGATCCGCCCGCCGTCGAACGGCGACAGCGGAATCATGTTGAACAGGTTCAGGAAGAAGCCCGTGTACGACAGCGCGAGCAGCAGGTTGCTGTCGTAGTGGCGCGCGGCCGCGTAGCAGGCCAGCGCACCGAGCGTGCCGACGAACGGCCCGGCGAGCCCGACGTACGCCTCGGTTTCCGCGTCGTGCGGCATCTCCTTCAGCTGGATCCACGCGCCGACGAACGGGATGAAGGTCGGCAGCCCGACGTCGAGCCCGCGCCGCTGCGCGGCCACGTAGTGGCCGGCCTCGTGCACCAGCAGCAGTGCCACGAAACCGGCCGCGAACCGCCAGCCGTAGAACAGCGCATAGACCGCGATCGACGCGAGCATGGTGCCCGCCGACACGAGCACCTTGCCGAGCTTGAGGCCGCCGAAGATCAGCAGCAACAGCTTCGTCATTCCTTGCGCTCCGTGGCGGACGCATCGGACATGCCGGACGCATCGGCGACGGCCGGCACCGCGGCCGGCTTCGGCTTGCGCCCGAAGAAGCGTTTCAGCGCGGCGCCGCCGGCCAGCAGCGCAACCGCGCCGACCTTGAAGAACTTCACCGCGAACGCGCCGATCAGCGCGAGCAGGCCGAGCTTCTTCGCGCCGACGCCGACGATCAGCGCCGCGAGGCCATACTCGGCGACGTGGTCGGTCGACTTGTTGAAATCGGCGTAGCGCTTGCCGTCGTTGAAGCTGATGCTCGACAGCAGTTCGTCAGCCGACGCCTTGTATTTCGGCAGATCGGCGAGCGTCGACGCCATCGTCAGCGACAGGTAGCCGTCGCGGCCGAGCACGAGCGTCCGGTAGTTCACGCCGTCGTTTTCGGCGTTCGGGGCCGCGCCCTTGTCGCGGATGATCGCGGACCACACGAGCCGGTGCGTGGCCGCGTCGTACGCGGGCGCCTTCGCCCAGCCGACCACCTCGGTTTCGGGCAGGCCGCGCTCCTTGCGCCCGGGGTTGTCTTCCTCGGTGCCGGCCTGCAGGCTCTTCAGCAGCTCGTCGGGTTTCCAGTCCTTCGCGTCGTCGTCGCGGATATAGCCGCTCGGCTCGAACGACACGACCGAGATCCAGTCGGCGTCGGGATCGTCGGGCAGCACGAGGCCGACCAGCCTGGTTTCGTCGATCGAGTTGCCCATCGAGCGCAGGTAGCGGCCGGCTTCGGCGGCCGGCACGAACGATTCGCCGGCTTTCAGCTTCAGCACGGCTTCGTGTTTCACATCGATGTCGGTCGGGCCCTTCACGACCGCGTCGTTAGCGGCGGCGGCCGCGGCCCTCATTTCCACCTGCGCGGCTTCGGTCTGCGCGTGGCCGCTGATCGCGGTGAATGCAAGCGTCGCCATGCAGGCGAGCCGGACGGCAAGTTTTTTCATTGTTGGATTCCCCTGGAATGCCTTGTCGTAAATATGCACGGCGTCGGCCCTTGCGTTTTCAATCGCGGGTCCGGCGTCGTCTCTCAGTTGGCACGGGGGCTATGGTAACGCAGCGCCGCGACACGCCCGGGGAGGCGCGATGCTTACGTCGCAGGTAATGCCCAAGGCACTCTGGATTGCCTATCATCTGCTGCATGAACCCGACCGCCGCCCGCCACTCGCCCTCCCCGTCCGCCGGCCGCGCGTCCGGCATCGGCCCGCTGCTGCGCACGTGGCGGCAACGCCGGCGCCTGAGCCAGATGGCGCTCGCGCTCGACGCGGACGTTTCCGCGCGCCACCTGAGCTTCGTCGAATCGGGCCGCGCGCAGCCGAGCCGCGAGATGGTGCTGCATCTCGCGGAGCGTCTCGACGTGCCGCTGCGCGAACGCAATGCGCTGCTCGTCGCGGCCGGCTTCGCGCCGCTGTTTCGCGAACGGCCGTTCTCGGATCCGCAGCTCGATGCCGCGCGCCATGCGGTGGAAGCCGTGCTGCGTGGCCACGAGCCCTACCCGGCGCTCGCCGTGGATCGTCACTGGACACTGCTCGCCGCGAACCGGATGCTCGGCGCGCTGGTCGCGCAGGCCGATCCGTCGCTGCTGCAACCGCCCGTCAACGTGCTGCGGCTGAGCCTGCATCCGGACGGCCTCGCGTCGCAGATCGTCAACTGGCACGAGTGGCGCGCGCACATCCTGCATCGGCTGCAGCGGCAGATCGATGCGAGCGGCGACCGCACGCTGCACACGCTACGCGACGAACTCGCCGCGTATCCGGCACCGGCCGGCCAGCCCGACGACATGCATGCGCGCACCGACTTCGCGGATATCGCCGTGCCGTTGCGGCTGCGCACGGCGGCCGGCGAACTGACGTTCTTCAGCACGACGACGGTGTTCGGCACGCCGGTCGACGTGACGCTGTCGGAACTCGCGATCGAGGCGTTTTTCCCCGCGAATCCGGAGACGGTGGAAGCAATGCGGGCGCTGGCGGACGCTTTGCCCGCGCAATAACGCGTGCGCAACGGAGCGTGAAGGAAAGCGGCACACGAACGCCGGCTTCCAGGCCAACGCCGGTGCTGCCGATGCAGTTGCGCTCGGCATCGACAGCTCGGCATCCGCGACCGGCAGCGTCGCGATCGCCCGCGCGACGGCCTCCGCGGTGAATGCGGTCGCCATCGGCGAAGGCGCGAATGCGACCGACGCGAATTCCGTGGTGCCAGGCTCGAAAGCGGCCACGCGCGCGACGACACGCGCACGAGCGCCCCGCCATCAGCGGCGCTCGAGCGCCAGCTTCACCCCGAGCCCCAGCAGCACCACCCCGCTGACGCGGTGCATGCGCGTCAATATCCGCGGGTTGCGGCGGATCGATGCGGACAGCAGGCCGGCGAACACCGCAACCGGCCCCTTGACGAGAAACGTCAGGCCCGCGAAGACCGCGCCCAGCACGAACAGCGACAGCATCGGATGCGCGGCGCCCGCCGGCACGAACTGCGGCAGGAACGCCAGATAGAACAGCGCGACCTTCGGATTCGACACGTTCGACAGCGCGCCTTGCGCGAACGTGCGCAGCCGCGATGCCTGCGCGCCGTCGCCGCTCGCGAGCGTCAGTTCGCCCGACGAGCGCAACAGCGTGATGCCGAGGTACAGCAGGTACAACGCGCCGACCACCTTCAGCGCCGTGAACAGCCATTCGGACGCCTGCAGCAGCGCGCCCAGCCCGAGCGTCGCGAGCATCGTGTGCACGAGCAGCCCGACGCTGACGCCCGCGGCGGTCACGAGGCCCGCGCGCGTGCCGTCGGACAGCGTACGCGACATCACGAGAACCATGTCCTGGCCCGGTGTGACGATGATCAGCAGCGACGTTGCGATGAACGGCAGCCAGGATAGATGCGACATGGGATAGCTCCTGAACGGGATTGCCGGCGGACGGGAATCGCCCGGCCTGTCGTCGGATTATCGGCGCCTTCCCATGGAGATTGGATGCGTATTCGGCTACTTTGACTATCGGTTTTGGCGCTATTCTCTAGCATTCACCGTTCGGGTAGTCAAAAATGCCAATCAAACTGGATGCAATCGACCGGCGCATTCTGCGTGCGTTGCAACAGAATTCGAACCAGACGAATGCCGAACTCGCGCAACAGGCCGGGCTGTCCGCCACGCCCTGCCTGCGCCGCGTTCACCTGCTCGAGGAACAGGGCGTGATCGACGCGTATGTCGCGCTGCTGAACCCGGCCGCCGTCGACCTGCGATTCACGGCGTTCGTGCGCGTCACGCTGGAGCGCCAGGACAAGACGACGGTCGAACGCTTCGCGCGCGAGATGGAGCAGGCGCCCGAAGTGCTCGAATGCCACCTGATGGCCGGCAGCTACGACTATCTGCTGCGCGTGATCGCCCGCGATCTCGACGACTACCAGCGCTTCCAGATGGACACGCTCACGCAGATCGAAGGCGTGCGCAACGTCGAAACCGAGATTCCGCTGAAGCGCATCAAGCAGACGGTTCGCCTGCCGATCTAGGCGTCCAGGAACGTGACGGCCTGCCCCTGCGGCTCCCCGTTCAGCGCGCCGTCTCGCACCACGACCTGCCCGCGCACGACCGTGTGCACGGGCCAGCCCGTGACCGCGCACCCGTCGTACGGCGTCCAGCCGCTGACGCTGGCGATCCATTCGTCGCGGATGATCCGCCGCGCGCGCAGGTCGACGATGCTGAAATCGGCGTCGTAGCCCACCGCAATGCGTCCTTTGCCCGCGATGCCGAAGACGCGCGCCGGCCCGGCGCTGGTCAGGTCGACCAGTCGTTCGAGGCTCACGCGGCCCGCGTGCACGTGATCGAGCATCAGCGGCAGCAGCGTCTGCACGCCGGTCATCCCGCTCGGCGACTGCGGATAGGGCCGGCGTTTTTCGTCGCGCGTATGCGGCGCGTGATCGCTGCCGATCACGTCGACCACGCCGTCGCGAACGGCCTGCCACAGCGCGTCCCGATGATGCCGTTCACGCACCGGCGGATTCATCTGCGCGAACGTGCCGAGCCGTTCGTAGCAATCGGGGGCATGCAGGCTCAGGTGATGCGGTGTGACCTCGACGGTCACGCGCTGCCGGTGCCGCGCGAGCAACGCCATTTCCTCGGCGGTGGATACGTGCAGCACATGCAGCCGGCGGCCCGTCTCGGCGGCCAGCGCGACGATGCGCCGCGTCGCCTCCAGCGCGCTTTGCACGTCGCGCCAGCGCGGATGGTCGCGCACGTCGCCGCTCGCTTCGACGAGCGCCCGGCGTGCGCGCAGCCGCGCTTCGTCCTCCGCGTGCACGGCCATGCGCCGCCGCCCGTTGCGCACGATCCGGCGCAACACGGCTTCGTCGTCGGCCAGCAGGTCGCCGAACGAACTGCCCATGAAGACCTTCACGCCCGCGCAGCCCGGCAGCGCTTCAAGCGCCGGCAACCGTTCGGCGTTCGCGGCCGAGCCGCCGATGTAGAACGCGTGGTCGCACCACGCGCGGCCGCGCGCGCGTTCCAGCTTGGCCTGCAGATCCTGCGCGGTCAGCGTCAGCGGATGCGTGTTGGGCATCTCGAAGATCGTCGTGACGCCGCCGAGCACCGCGCCGCGCGTGCCGGCCTCGATGGTCTCCTTGTGCGTCAGGCCCGGTTCGCGGAAATGCACCTGGCTGTCGACGACGCCCGGCAGCACATGCAGGCCGCCGGCATCCAAGAGAATGTCGGCGCTCCACGTGCCATGCAACGCACCCAGCGCGACGACACGGCCATCCACGCACGCGACGTCGACCTGCTCGGCACCGTTGGGTGTCATCGCCGTGCCGCCGTGCACGAGCAGGTCGACATGGCGTCGCTTCAGCGCGTCGCGCGCGCCCCCTTCACGTCGAACGGGTTCGTCCATGGTTCAGAATTCGTTCTGGATGTGCTTGTAGCCCAGCACCAGCGCATTGTTCGTGCGCGCGACGTCCTCGGAGAAGTCGCTCGCGTCGGCCGTCACCTGCGGCAAGGCGGCGAGATCGGTTTCCGGCCCGATGCGCTCGGTCGAGCGCACGTAGAAGCCCGGCGGCAGGTGGCAGCCGTCGACGACCGCGTTGTAGCGCACCACGCAGCCGTCGTCGATGGTGCAGTTGAACAGCACGCTGTTGAAGCCGACGAACACGCCGTTGCCGACCTTGCACGGCCCGTGGACGATCGCGCGATGCGCGATCGACGTGTGCTGGCCGATGGTGACGCTCGCGCCCGACTTCGAATGAATCACCACGCCGTCCTGGATGTTCGAATGCGCACCGATCACGATCGGCGCGATCCGGCCGTCGCCATCCGTTTCGTCGGCGCGGATCACCGCGTACGGGCCGATGAACACGTTCTCCTCGACGATCACGAGCCCGCACAGAATGGCGGTCGGATCGACGAATGCACTCGGGTGTATCTGCGGCAGGTCGCCGCGCGGGTTCTTTCTGATCATCAGGATTCCTGTCTTGACATCGAACGGCCGCGCTTGATCCGCTCGAACAGGCCCGGATCGCGCCACTGTCCGGCGATGGCCGGCGCGAACACGATGTCGTCCAGGTCGATGCGGCCCATGCGCGGGTTGAACGCATCGTCGCGAAAACACTGCGCGTAGCCGGTCTCGGTTTCGTGAACGATGATCGAATGCAGCCGCACGCCGGCTTCGCCGTTCGACATGCGCGTGCAGGACAGCGCCGCATCGACGAGGCGAAAGAACACGCGCGAGAACTGCTCGGCGCTCGGCGACACCGGCAGCAGCACCCAGCGCTCGGAATGCCGGCGCATGCTCTCGACATAGCAGGGATCGTCGTCCGACCACAGCGTCACCGCGTGGTCGAACGCGTCGATCAGGTCGCGCACGTCGCCCTTGAGCAGCCCGAAGTCGTAGATCATCTGCCCGTGGTCCAGCGCATGCGCCTCGAGCAGCAACTCGACGCGATACGAATGGCCATGGATCGAATGCGAGCAGCGCCGCGTGCTGCAGCCGCGCACCACGTGCGCGTTCTCGAACCGGAACAGCTTGCGGATCAGCATGCGTCGGCGCCTTCGCGAACCGGCGCGGCCCAGGCCACCGCATCGTGCGGGTGCAGGCTTTCCAGATGGCGCACGTGCACGCGCGAGTGCGCATGGCGGCCGTCCAGCGCGGCCTGGACCCGGCGCGCGGCATCCTCGACGAACATCAGGTTGCCGCCGTTCAGCACCGCGAACGCCTGCTCGTCCGCGCGCTTGACGGCCGTCTGCACCGGCGTGCCGAGCGCGTGCTCGATGCGATCGATCAGGTCGATCAGCCCGAGCGTCGCGCCATCAGCCGGCAGCCCCACGCTGACGACGGCTTCGCTACGCTGGCTGTGCGGCGTGGCCGCCGTCGCATGCCGTTTCAGCCACGCGGCGACCGCTGCCGGTTCCACGCGATCGTCGCGGCCGAACGCCGCCAGGAACGCCTGTTCGACCCAGTGCCGCGACAGCGCGGCCGAGCACGGGCACGTCGACGAATAGACGACCGTCACCTGCGCGCGCAGCTCGAACCCGACGTCGGTCAGCGTCGCGTCGATCCGGACCGGATAGGCCTTCCACCCGGCAAGCCCGTCGGTCACCAGCGCGGCGCGGCGCGCCAGCAGGTCGAAGTGCAGCCGTAGCCGAGCACGGCGCGTGTCGCAGTCGCGATGGCTGTCGACCATCGCCTGCAGCACCGGCCGAAGGCCGGCCGGCGACAGCGCGGCGCCATCGCCGAGCCCGTCGAGCAGCCTGTACAGCCGCGACATGTGGATGCCCTTCACGTGCGGTGCGGGAAGGTCGACCTGCACGTCGGCGCGCGCATGCACGTCGCGCCGGCAGCCGGGCTCGGCCACCGCAACGGGCAGGTCGATGCCCTGCATGCCGACCCATTCGAGCGGGCGGCGGCCCGGCGCGGCATCGGTCAGGGAGATATCGGGAAGGGGGGCATTCATGCTCGGGATCCGGTGGAGCGCCTTCTCCATCCGGATCGATGCAGGACGCGCGTTCAGGTCAGGGCCAGTCGCGAAACGGGTTGTCCCACGTGGTCCAATGTTCGGGGCCGGTGGCCATCTCGGCGTCGGTCAGCAGACACGCGTCGAAGCGCGCGCGCAGCGCGGGCTCGTCCATGTCCATGCCGATCAGCACGAGTTCCTGCCGCGCGTCGCCGACGCGCTCGTCCCAGCGGGCGCGGATCTGCGCGACGGCTTCCGCGTCCTGCGGCCAGCGCTCGGGCGGCACGGCCGCCCACCAGTGGCCGGCCGGCCCGTGCCGCGCGACCGCGCCGGCCTGCGACCACGAACCGGCGACGGTCGGATGGGTGGCCAGCCAGTAGAACCCCTTCGAGCGGACGACGCCCGGCCATTCGCTTTCGACGAGCGCGAAGAAGCGCTGCGGATGGAACGGCCGCCGCGCGCGGTAGACGAAACTGCGGATGCCGTATGCATCGGTTTCCGGCGTGTGCGTGCCGCGCAGCTCCTGCAGCCAGCCCGGCGCGCGCGATGCTGCGTCGAAATCGAACAGGCCCGTGTCGAGCACACGCTCGAGCGGCACCTTGCCGAATTCGGCGATCTCGATCCTCGCCCGCGGATTCAGCCCGCGCAGCAGCGCGACCAGCCGCTCGCGTGCGCTGTCGTCGATCAGGTCGATCTTGTTGATCACGATCACGTCGCAGAACTCGATCTGGTCGATCAGCAGATCGACCACCGTGCGCGCATCCTCGTCACCCATCGATTCGCCGCGCGACTGCAGGCTGTCGCGCGACGCGTAGTCGCGCAGGAAATTGAACGCATCGACCACGGTCACCATCGTGTCGAGCCGCGCGACTTCGCCGAGGCTGCGGCCGTCCTCGCCTTCGAACGTGAACGTCTCGGCCACCGGCAGCGGCTCCGAGATGCCGGTCGATTCGATCACGAGCTGGTCGAAGCGCCCTTCGCGCGCGAGCCGGTCGACCTCGATCAGCAGATCCTCGCGCAGCGTGCAGCAGATGCAGCCGTTGCTCATCTCGACCAGCTTCTCGTCGGTGCGCGACAGCCCTGCGCCGCCGTCGCGAACGAGCGCGGCGTCGATGTTGACCTCGGACATGTCGTTGACGATCACCGCGACGCGCCGGCCCTCGCGATTGTTCAGGATGTGGTTGAGCAGCGTCGTCTTGCCGGCGCCGAGAAAGCCGGACAGGACGGTCACGGGAAGCCGCGTGGACGGAGGGAGGGTGGTGCTCATCGGGCGATTCCGGAAGAGGACGTTGAGGAACGAATGATATATTGTATCGCAACGATATAACATATCATTTCGGACGTCCAGCAGATCGGCCACGGTGCAGCGCTTCGGCACCGCGCGTGGCATGCCGATTGAAAGGTGTGGTTGATAAGCTTGCCGGCGAGACCGTTGGCCGACTACCTACACGATGAACAAGAAAATACTGACCGCGTTGTCACTCTGCGCCGCGCTGCCCGGCGTCGCCCTCGCCCAATCGATCGCCGCGCCGACACTGAAGCCCGGCGATACCTGGACCTACATCAACACCGTCGAAATCGGCCCGAACGGCTGGCGCCAGTCGCGCGACGAGGTTACCGTGCAGCGGACGACACCCGGGCACATCTACATCGAAACCCGGCAAAGCGGCACGACGCAAGCGCCGCACGAATTGATCGTCGACGCGGACTGGAGCCGCGCGCGCAGCGTCAACGGCACGGAAACCGTGGTGAACCGCCCGTTCGCGTTTCCGCTGACGGTCGGCAAGACCTGGGCAATCAGTTATGCCGAGACGAACCCGAATCCGCAGCATGCGTCGGAAGCGTACGACACGCATTACAAGGTCGTCGGCCGCGACACGGTCACGGTGCAGGGCGGGAAATTCGATGCGATCAAGATCGAGGCCGAAGGCACGTGGAAGGCGCAAAACGCGCCCGGGCAGTCGATCACGTCCGGCTTGTCCCGCACCGTGAACGGCTCGACGATCCTGATGCAAAGCCACAACAACGGCACGGCGGAACAGACCGGCAAGACCTACAAGGCGTTCTGGTACGTGCCGGCGGTCGGACGCTGGGTGAAGTCGGTCGAGGAGTACTACGACTCGAACAGCATGCGCACCGCACGCTATACGAACGAACTGGTGTCGTACCGGCGCGCGGGAACGGAAGGCGGCGCGCCGCTGCCCGCTCAGCCCGCGCCCGCCCCGATGGCGCCGGAAGGCACGCCTCCCGGCGATCAATGACCCGGCGCGCGCCCGCTTACGTATAGAGCGACGCCGGCGGCAATTCCCCGGTCAACGCGAACCGGCCGACGTCACGCAGCCGATAGTCGAGCGGATCGTGCAGCGTATGCGTACGCGCGTTGCGCCAGAAGCGGTCGAGGCCGAGCGACGCGGCCGTGGCGCGCGCGCCGCATGCGTCGAACAGCGCCTCGCCGTTGTCGAGCGCCGCGCGCTGCGCGACGATCTTCGCCTCCGATACCGCGAGCGCCACCTCGGCGCGCTCGTCCGCCGTCAGCGCATCCTGCCGCGCCCACGCGCGCTGCAACGCGGCCGCCGCGCGATC